>CAYQBQ010000154.1:0-2514 GCA_964415805.1 uncultured Clostridium sp. | reverse complement strand
AGTCTTCTATCAATAAGGCTTACGATACAAAAGCTGCCCGGACTAAAGGCAGTCATGCTCTTGAAAGCTTTGAACAGACACAGGCCTTAAAAAAAGCACGGTTTGATAGCACAGAGCATACAACAATTCAAATCAACCGGTTTGAACTGGAGCAAGAACGCGACTTGTGGGCTAAGAAAGTTGAGCTCGCTGAAGCTGGAATGCTGGACTGGTCTAAGACCCAGATTGATGAGGCCAAACAGATGATTGCCAACTTCGAGAAAGAGCTCAAGAAGCTGCCTAAGGATGTTAATGAAATCCTCGCTGAAATCGGTGAGTATGGCGTAGGCGGAACAATACTTAAGCATCTTGGTTTTGACGATAAAGCAGTTGATGCCATGGGCATGGCAATCGACCAAATCAAGGATAACATCTCTTCTCTGATTGACGCTTGGAATGAGGCAGCGCAAGCAGCCGTAGACGCCGCAGATAAACAAGTTGAGGCAGCGCAAAGGACGTTAGATGCAGAAATCGAAGCCCGCAATAACGGTTATGCCAATGAGGTTGTTACGGCTCAGAAGGAACTGGCGCTTGCCAGGAAAAAACGTGAAGAGGCGTTGAAGGAACAAGAAAAAGCGCAAAAAGCACAAATGGCGTTGGACTCGATACAACAAGCGTCAAATCTTGTAACTGCTTCCGCCTTAATATGGGCGCAATTGGGTTTCCCTTATGCAATTCCGGCAATTGCTTTAATGTGGGCTTCATTTGCGGCAGCGAAGATAAAGGCGCTACAAGTTTCCAAGCAAAACACGGAGCAATACGGTGAAGGCGGTCTTGAATTCCTCGAAGGCGGGTCTCACGCTTCTGGTAATGATATTGACCTTGGTGTTGAAAACAAGCGCCATAAGAGAATGCGTGCTGAAGGCGGTGAAGCTCTCGCAATTATTAGTAAGAAGCGCACTCGTCAATATCGCGATATACTTCCTGGTATTATCGAGAGCCTTAATAAGGGTACATTCGAGCAATCCTATATGCAATCCTTCGCTGCGCCTGTCGAACTACAGTTGGCCGGTGTTGGCCAGGCTACAGATATATCCAGACTTGAGCGCGATGTGACTCATATCAAGGAAGAGCTTGGTTATAGGTACTACTCCGAACCTGACCAGACAATCATCAAAAAGGGTAATCTGACAAGAATAATAAAGAAATAATGGACCAATTAAAATGTTCAGACTGCCAATACTGTAAGAGAGTTGATTGGTGTATTCTACAGCCTTATTGTGATATTACAAAAATGCCTACAAGCCTTGACTCTCCTGCATGTATCTCAATAGTAAGGGAAACTGGCCGTCGTCCAGTATGTATAACAACAAACAAAGTTTAAAGTTATGGAAATCATTAAAGGTATCTTCTCAGAAGCATTCTGGTACATTGCTCCGCTGCTCATGGCACTCACCGTAGCCATCGCCGGTGTTATTAACGGGGCCTTCAAAATCACAAAAGGCATGTGGCCGCAGGTCGTTGCCTGGGTTGTTGGAACTCTGCTCTCTGTTGCCGCCTGGGCTCTGAAGCTCATCGAGTTTGGTGACCCGATATGGCTAGGCGTAGTAATGCTCGCGATTGTTGTTGGTCTTTCCAGTAATGGTGTGTATGACATTCCAACTATCAAGGCCTTTGTTGACAAATGGTTCGAGAGAGGCGCACTAAAGGATTTACGTAAGAAACTGGAATAGCGATATTATCCAACAAATAGGTCCCGGACAGGTAATCTGCTCCGGGATTTATTGTCTTGTTAGATTTGCTAAATTGTACCAAAAGCTCACTTTAATTTATTATATTTATGTGTATAGTAGAAAGCCCGTAATATATGACAGTTAAGAGCACATTACTGCCCTCAGAGAAGGCTAGGCAAATTCAAAGAACCGCTGGCAATTTTAATTGTCGTTTGCAGAGGCTAGCTGTTGCAGCAAATAAGCAGGCCAGGGTTGTAGTCGCAGGAGAGGAGGAAGACCTCAAAGCATTATTCGAATCAATCGGTGAAACATTAGAGTAGCATGGCGCAGGAATACTGGAAAACTAAATTAACAGAGCTTGATACAGAATTGTGTCAGGCTGTTCAGTTGTTAACCAAGCGTCCTTGTGAACCTAAGAACGGCGGTGACCATTATTTTATTGAGGTTGATTACCGCAATAATACGGACCCGCAGCATATTCTAACCGTTTGGGACCTTATAGAGAAGCAAGCAGGTAGCAGGCTTATCGAACTTAAGGATGACCCCGAACGTCAGTGTTTATGGGCTCGCGTGGCCTTTGTGATTAACGATAAACATTAAAAGCAAACCACGATGAACCCGATATACAAATTTGAATTAACTGCCGGGGACACAACGCAACGGGCGTTCCCCGTGTATAAGGACGATTTGGCGATTGATTACGCGTTGGAACAGAACCAAGAATTTTACCGGGGCAAATTGTCCGGCAAATTGACGTTTCAGCAGAAGGATTATACGTTTATCGTATCGAAGGCTTTCGACA
>CAYQBQ010000153.1:0-2522 GCA_964415805.1 uncultured Clostridium sp. | reverse complement strand
TACAATTATTAAAAGAAAGAAGAAAATTAGATATTATTAAAGGATTTACAACAAAAGGTATACACAGAGACGATTTTATGATATATATAAATAAGAAAGAAATAAATATATATGGATCTCAAGGACAAAATAGAACAGCAATGTTATCTTTAAAATTAGCAGAACTTCAAGTTATATATGATGAATTAGGAGAATATCCAATTTTATTGTTAGATGATTTTATGTCAGAGTTAGATAAAAATAGAAGAAAAAATTTTCTAGAAAATATTAAAGATACTCAAGTAATAATTACTGGAACTGAAAAATTAGATATTGAAAATTTAAAATATTTGGAATATAATGTGTCTAATGGACAAATTATAAAGTAAAAAATAGGGAGGAAGACAAATGGAAAAATACAATCATAAGTATGGAGCAGAACAAATACAAGTATTGGAAGGTTTAGAAGCCGTAAGAAAAAGACCGGGTATGTATATAGGAAGTACATCAGTTAGAGGTTTACATCATATGGTATATGAAATTGTAGATAATGGCGTTGATGAAGCATTAGCTGGATACTGTACAGAAATAAATGTTGTAATTGAACCAGGAAATATAATATCAGTACAAGATAATGGTAGAGGAATACCAGTAGAAATACATCCAAAAACTCATATATCTACAGCAGAAACTGTATATACAGTTCTTCATGCTGGTGGAAAATTTGGTGGAGATAGTGGATACAAAGTTTCTGGAGGATTACATGGCGTTGGTGCGTCAGTAGTAAATGCATTATCTAAATGGACAGAAGTTACCATTGAAAGAGATGGTGGATTATATCAAATGAGCTTTGAAAAGGGTAAAACTGTTAAAAAGCTAGAAAAAATAGGTGAGTCAAAAAGAACAGGAACATTAGTAAGATTTTTAGCAGATGATACTATATTTGAAAGTTTAAATTATGAATATGAAGTTTTAGAAAAAAGACTTAGGGAAATAGCCTTTTTAACAAAAGGATTAAAAATAACAATTGAAGATAAAAGAGATGAAGAAAATATTAGAAAATCAGAATTTTGCTATGAAGGTGGACTAATATCATTTGTAGAATTTTTAAATAAAAATAAAGAAAAAATATATCCAACACCAATATATATAGAAAAAGCTGGTGAAGTACCAGTAGAAATTGCAATACAATATACAACAGCATACAACGAAAATATTTATACATTTGTTAATAATATTAATACTATTGAAGGTGGAACACATTTAGAAGGATTTAAAAGAGCATTAACAAAAGTTTTTAATGATTATGCAAGAAGTCATAATATATTGAAAGAAAAAGATAATAATTTACAAGGTGAGGATATAAGAGAAGGAATTACAGCTGTAGTTTCTGTAAAAGTAAAAGAGCCACAATTTGAAGGACAAACTAAGACAAAATTAGGAAATAGTGAAGTAACAGGTGTTGTTCAAAGTATGGTAAATGAAGCATTATCAACATTCTTAGAAGAAAATCCAAATATTGCAAAAGCAATATTGGAAAAATGTGTTAGCGCATCAAGGGCAAGAGAAGCAGCAAGAAAAGCCAGAGAATTAGTAAGAAAGAAAAATTCTATGGAAACATCAACACTACCAGGAAAATTAGCAGATTGTAGTAGTAAAAATGCAGAAGAATGCGAAGTATACATAGTCGAAGGGGATTCAGCTGGAGGAAGTGCAAAACAGGGAAGAGATAGAAAGTTCCAAGCAATTTTACCACTTTGGGGAAAAATGCTAAATGTTGAAAAAGCTAGAGCAGATAAAATTTATGGAAACGACAAACTAAATCCTGTAATATTAGCTGTAGGAGCAGGAATTGGACCAGATTTTGATATAACAAAAATAAGATATGGAAAAGTTATAATAATGGCAGATGCCGATGTAGATGGAGCCCACATCAGAACATTGTTATTAACATTCTTCTTTAGATATATGAGACCATTAATTGAAAATGGAAATGTTTATCTAGCACAACCGCCATTATATAAATTATCTAAAAAAGGAATGGAAGATGTATATTGTTACACAGATGAAGATCTTGATAAAGCATATAAAGAATTAGAAGAAAAAGGAATTTCAAGAGACCAATTAGGTCTACAAAGATACAAAGGTTTAGGAGAAATGAACCCAGAGCAATTATGGGAAACAACAATGAACCCAGAAACAAGAATACTTGTAAAAGTAACGATGGATGATGCAATTCAAGCAGATGAAACATTTACATTGTTAATGGGGGATGAAGTAGAACCAAGAAGAGAATTTATACAACAAAATGCAAAATATGTAAAAAATCTTGATATATAAAAACTGTTTTTGGGGACGGAACAAAAAAATAGGTTTTATTAATAAAAATAAAAATTTAATGGCAGGTTATAAAAAATAACCTGCCATTAATCTATAAAGCCAATAATAATCTTAACTAAAACTAATATATCTAATATTAAAACCTAATATATATTGCTATATAAATAAGCTCGATACCACATATATTAATCAGTCGCTCGACT
>CAYQBQ010000152.1:0-2549 GCA_964415805.1 uncultured Clostridium sp. | reverse complement strand
AATCTGGGTGTTTATTTACAAAATATTCTGCAAAGTTTGCTCCTATAAATCCTGCTGCTCCTGTTACTAATACATTTTTACTCATTTTAAAATACCTCTTCCTTTTTCTATTATTATTTTTAAGGGATTTTGTGTGGTGGCCCCTTAATCCCTTAAGTCTTTAAATAAATCTGTTTCTTTTAATTCTCTTAATGAAGGCCATTTTCCATCTTTTTCAGATGTTAATAAATCTTCTGGCTTTAAATTACCCATAGGCCATTCAATTCCAATATCAGGGTCATTCCATTTAAGTCCACCTTCTGCCTCATGATTATATATATCATCACATTTATATGCAAATTCTGCCTCTTCTGATAATACTAAAAATCCATGTGCAAATCCTTTTGGAATCATAAACATTTTTTTATTTTCTTCTGTTAAAACTACACCTTCCCATTTTCCATATGTTTGGCTTCCTGGTCTTAAATCTACTGCAACGTCAAATACTTCACCTTTTATGCATCTAACAAGTTTTGCTTGTGTGTTTTCTTTTTGGAAATGTAATCCTCTTAAAACACCTTTCTTAGATTTTGATTGGTTATCTTGTACGAAATTATAGTCTAATCCAATTTCTTCAAAATCAGCCTTGCTATATGTCTCCATAAAATAACCTCTGTTATCACCAAAAACAGTTGGCTCTATTATACAAACACCATCTATTGATGTATCAATTCTTTTGAACTTTCCCATAACTATACTCCTTTTATTAAATTTTTTAAATATTTACCGTAATCCGTTTTCATATATTTATCAGCAAGTTTTGATAATTGTTCATCTGTTATCCAACCTTTTTGATAAGCAATTTCTTCTGGGCAGCATACTTGCATACCTTGTCTTTTTTCTATTGTTTGAACAAAGCTTGCTGTTTCCAATAATGCATCATGTGTTCCTGTGTCAAACCAAGTCATTCCTCTTCCAAATGTTTCTACATATAGTTGATTTCTCTTCATATATTCTTCGTTAACTGATGTTATTTCTAATTCACCCCTTGCAGATGGTTTTACATTTTTTGCAATTTCTATTACATCGTTTGTATAAAAATATAATCCTGGCACTGCATAGTTTGATTTTGGATTCTCTGGTTTTTCTTCTATTGATATAGCTTTACCTGTTTCATCTATTTCTACTACACCATATGCTCTTGGATCTTTTACTTGATATCCAAATATTGTTGATTCATTTTCTCTTTCATTTGCTTTTCTTAACATTTCTGATAAATGAGAACCATAAAACATATTATCTCCTAAGATCATTGCTACATTATCTTTACCAATAAAATCTTCTCCAATTATAAATGCTTCTGCTAATCCATTTGGTTTGTCTTGAATTTTGTATTCAAATTTCATTCCCCATTGTGATCCATCACCTAATAATGATTTAAATGTTTCATTATCTCTTGGTGTTGTTATAATTAATACTTCTCTTATTCCAGATTCCATTAATACTGATAATGGATAGTAAATCATTGGTTTGTCATATACTGGCATTATTTGTTTTGATATTGCGTGTGTTAGTGGGTATAATCTTGTACCGCTTCCACCTGCTAAAATTATTCCTTTTCTATTTTTCATTTTTACTTCCTCCTTAAAGTTGAATCAAAAAGTATATCACTATTGACCACTTTCCTCTTTTAAATATCTTTTTAATGCATCTTTCCATTCCGGTACATTTATACCTTGTTCTATTAGTTTGTTTTTTGATAGTTGTGAATTGAATGGTCTTTTAGCTTGTGTTATTTTCATCATTTCTATATATTCTTCTGTTGTTACAGGATTTACTTTACATTGAATACCTTGCTCTTCTAAGATTTCTTTTGTAAAATCATACCATGTTGTATATCCTTGATTTGTTGCATGATATATTCCATAAGGTATTTTCTTTTCTATTGCTTGATATATTATTTCAGTTAAATCTTTCGCATAAGTTGGACTTCCATGTTGGTCTGATACAACACTTATTTCATCTCTTGATGAACCTAATTTTGTCATTGTTTTCACAAAATTATTTCCACCAATTCCATATAACCAAGCAGTTCTGAATATATAATATTCATCCATATTATTTTCGATACCTTGTTCACCATGTAATTTTGTTTTACCATATACAGTTACTGGATTTTTTTCATCATCCTCTTTATAGTCTTTTGAGATGTCTAGGTTTCCTCCAAATACATAGTCTGTTGAAATATGTACTAATTTTGCACCTACACTCTTTGCAGCTTTTGCAAGATTTGTTGGGCCATCCCCATTTATTTTATCTGCCAATTCGTAACAGTCTTCAGCCTTATCAACTGCTGTAAATGCTGCACAGTTTATAATATAATCAGGTTTTAGATTATTCACAAAATCAAAAACTGCTTTCTCATCTGTTATATCTAATTCTGCAACATCTGTAATTGTAAGTTCATTTCCTTTTGAAAATTTTTCTCTTACTTCTTTTGCAAGCATTCCATTTGCCCCTGTTATCAATTTTTTCATTTTTTTCTCTTCCCTTCATACTATCTTAAAATA
>CAYQBQ010000151.1:0-2576 GCA_964415805.1 uncultured Clostridium sp. | reverse complement strand
TGAACATATTACTATATACTTGTATAAATATCAATATGCTACAAAAAAGTTATAAAAAAAACTGTTTTTTTCCTCCGTCCCCAAAAACAATTTTAAACAATATACATTATATCATTATTGGGAAAATATTTTTTCATCTGCTCTCTAAAGAAACTTTCACCATCTGCTCTATATTGATTTTTATACATATACTTTCCTTTTCCTCTACCTGTCATTAGTTCTTTATTATATAAATTTATTGCATTTGGAAATGCCTCTTCATTTATTTTTGTATGAACAAAACTATATGTCATAAAAATAATTTCAAAAAATACGTCTTTCTTAACCTTTTCGGTTAATTCTTCTGACAACCTTTTAATTAGTTCGGAATATAATTCTTTCCAATTTTCTACCATTATTACTGGCGCAATTAGTATTCCTATTTATATCCCGCTTCTTTTAATTTATTTATGGCTTCTATTCTTCCTTTTAGTCTTGATGTTCCAAATTCAACTCTATTTATTATTAATTCTGGATTTACGCTCATTCTAACAGTTACTTTTCCTTGATGGTCTACATCTAATATATCATCTACCATATCAAATTTTGTTGGAAATGTTAGATGTCCTTTAGGTGAGTTTTTGAAATTTTCTATTGTCCATGGTAAATTTCCTGTAATTGTATTTTCCAAAATCAAGTCACTATTACTTCCTATTTCAAATGTTATGTCTTTTTCTGATTTATTTGCTACTTTTATTATTTTATCTAGCATTTGTTCTCTGTTTACAAATAATCTTAAATATGCACATTTATTATAATTACATACCAAGTAACAGTACATACATGCTGCTGTGCATCCTGATGATGTATATGGTACTAAATAATCTGATGTTTTATGGTTTTCTACAAACTTGTGTGTTTTTCTAATTCCTATTATTAGGTTTCTTTTCATATCCATAAATTCTTTGTTTTGTTTTTTTCTCATTTCTTCTATATTGTTGTGATTTTCTATCTCTATTTTTGGTACTTCTCTATATTTTTCTAGTAGTTGTTTTCCTAATTCATAGTTTTCAATTTCTTTCTCAAAATAAATAGCTTTAGGTTTAAACATAATCTTCACTCCATTCATTAATTAGTTTAACCTAAAGCTTTTATTTTATTATTTTATTTTTTTACGTAAGTTATATATTCATAATTAAAATCATTTATTCCATCTGCTGGTCCTTGTTCTCTAGAAATTTCTTTCCATTCATTTTCATTTATTTTTGGAAATAAAGCATCTCCTTCAAAATCTTTATCTATTTGTGTAACATACATTTTTTTGCAATATGGCATTAATAAATTATAAATAATTGCACCACCAATTACAAAATGTTCTTCTTCATCATCCATATATGGTTGTAATTCTAATAATGAATGAACAACTTTTACATAGTCTGAATCTATATTAAAATCAGGATTTCTACTTAATATAATGTGCATTCTGTCTGGAAGTATTCCTCCAAGTGATTCGAATGTTTTTCTTCCCATTATTATTGTGTGTCCTGTTGTTTTTTCTTTAAATCTTTTTAAATCATCTGGTAGTTTCCAAAGCATACCATTGTCTTTTCCTATTATATTATTTTTTGCTTTTGCTACTATTATACTTAACATTTCTTTTGCTCCTTTTTATTATAATTCAGTGGTTTAAACCACGTAACTCAAAAATTAGATTACATCTAAATTGCTACTGGAATTTTTCCAAGTTTAATTTCTTTATTATAATCATAATCTATAATTTCAAAGTCTTCTATTTTAAATTCATAGAAGTCTTTTGTTGGATTATTAATAACTAATTTTGGACTACACTCTACTGGTTCTGCTTCAATTAATTTTTGGATTAATGGAACGTGTCTATCATAAATATGACAATCACCAATGTTGTGAGTTAAAGTTCCAACTTTTAATCCTGAAACCTGTGCAAACATACATAATAATGCTGCATACTGCATTGTATTCCAACCATTCGCTGCTAACATATCCTGCGAACGCTGATTTAAAATAAGATGAAGTTTTCCACCTTTGACTAACCACTGTGTAGAATATGCACAAGGTTCTAAGTTCATGTCTTTTAACTCTGCATGATTAAATAGATTTGTCATTATTCTACGGCTTGCTGGATCATGTTTTAATAAATACAACACATAATCAACCTGGTCCATTTCCTGAATTCCTTCTTTTGTTTTGAATTCATACTTCTGTGCAAACTGATATCCATATGCTTTACCAATTGTTCCATCTTCACCTGCCCATTGGTCCCAAATGTGAGAATTCAAATCACTTACCTTATTTGATTTTTTCTGCCAAATCCATAAAATTTCGTCAATTGCTCTTTTTACAGTTTGGCTGTTGTTTCTTAATGTTATCATTGGAAATTCTTTCCCAACATCATACACATTTTGAACTCCAACAATTGAAATATAATTGGCTTCAGAACCATCTTCCCATCTAGTTCTTACCCCAGTTCCTTCAGATGAATATCCTTCTTCCAAAATTTTTTTGCAAGTTTCAATAAAATGTCTGTCAGCTTGTGTCATAAAAATCCTCCTTTTATATGT
>CAYQBQ010000150.1:0-2596 GCA_964415805.1 uncultured Clostridium sp. | reverse complement strand
AATATAGTATAGCAAAAAATCCGCACAATTGCAAGCAAAAGTGCGGATTTATCCACAATTTATCCAGTGTTTTCAATGCTTTTGGGCCGTTGTATTGCGCGCAGTTTTTCTCTAGTTGCACGCTTTATTGGAAGTCAACAATATATATCGCTTCGCCTGCGTATGGTTCATCATATACATGGATTTTTTCATTCAGTTGTATGTATGTTTTTACTGATTCATTTATATCCACACCTATAATCGTTTGATATACCTGCTTTAGGGTTTCTTTCCATAAAATCTCTCGCACAATGAATATGTCTTTTTCTCCAGAGTATTCTTTTTCTGCAACCTCGATCCTCTTTATAAAGCTTTCATAAATGTCATTTGGTATAAAGCAATGATAGGAACTCTTATAATAGTACTTCCATCCTGACGGCACCCGCTCCCAATCATAGTAATAGAAATCTCCATTTTCGATTTTCTTTTTATCCGCCATTGTTTCAAAGAAAGGTATTACCCTATCAAAACGTCCATCTCTAAGCTCGTGTACGTTTATGTAGTACACCCCATCCTTTGTCCACATTGTAATATGCGGTTCTATATCAACAAATCCGGAATGCGAAATAAAATACTCATAATAAATCACATTGTCCCAGAGATCCACAGGCAGATTGTGATATTCTGTTTTCTTTACAATGACACTCATATATTCTTCCGCAAACTACAGTTTCATCAAAATCTAATACTGCATCTATTATTTCTTTATAATGCTTTCTGCACATTTGATAAGAATTGATAATCATCCTCATCTAAATCTACTTCGACCTTTTTTCTATAATCACATACGAATTTAGAAGCTTCTTTCTTGTTTTTATCATATTCAAGTGTAATTTCATTATCCCCAAGGTATTTTACATAAACCAAAATCCCATTACTTGTTTCGTCTAGAAAAGAATAATCACTCATCGCTTGCCCCCTAGTACATAATCTTTTCTATATCGTCCATATCCTCAGGGAAATCACTATCAGATTCCTTGTCAACTTCAATGCAAACATCCCTGTACCGCTTTGCAGCCTCTATTGCTTTCTTCGTAAGTTCTTTATTATCTCCTATCTCTCCGCAATAATCTGTCCAGTATTCAGAGAATAAGTTAAATGCATCTCTATATGCCAATGATTTTTTATCATCATGATCAAAACTCGGCCTTTCCACTTCAAGAAAAATAGGATTAATATGTTCATGACTCCAGTACCCGTTTTCCGTAAGAAATTCAACCACCACCTGAATATCAGAATAATCGACATAGAGATTTTTTCCCACGATTCTCAGCATATATTTGTCCCAAGATTCTGTATCGTTCATAAGAATTCCATACTTTCCGGTATTGATTTCCCGTACCGGCATCCCTAGTTTTCCTTCAAAGGGAATCTTGAAAAATTGATGTTCAAAGCGGTCTCTCCTGAAGGGATCCACTCTAAGTTCTTCCTCCTCTGCCATTTCATTAGACCACACTCTCCGTAGTTCCCCATCAGCCGAAAAGTAAGCCGTTGAAATTGAATCTCCGTCATATTCGCAATATTTATCCTCTTCCGGCTGTTCTTTTTCAATCATGTACCAGTTTGTTCTGCCCGGGTTCCTTACTATCAGACTATCGTCTTTTGACATTATCATCTGCTTACTGATTGAAAAACACTTTTCCTCATATCGATTACAGTATTTTTTGCCGTACTCATAAGCCATAGAGTAGTCCGCAAAGAAGCCACGACTATACTCATCGCTGTCATTTACCACATACACACATTTCCCGTCCAGATTATCCTTCAATCTTATCAACATGTTTTCCTCATATTGAATGCGTTCTGATATCTGCTTTTTTAGTTCGTTATCCTTAGTTGAATTTGATAATTCATTTAATGCCTTCACACGTTCTGCATGTGTTTTTCCCTTGATGTTCCAGATAAGTGTAGCCTTGTTAAAATCTGCTAATTCAAAGCCGACTTCCTCAAAAAGCTCTCTCATATAATTTGACGGTATCAAATCAAACATTTTCTTCCTCCAATTTATCAAATTACTGTTTCTTTTCAGTTAAATACGTTATATATAAATCTTTAATCGAATTAGTATTGAAATATGTTTGTGCTTTATTCATATTTGTATTAATACTGTTTTCTTTTATTGTTTTATTGTTCCAAAATCTGATATTTCAAATTCTAAATATTTGTCGTCAAAACCGTAAATTAATATGGACGAGTTATCTTTTCTTTCTTTTAAGTAAACAGTATTATTACAAAAATCAAAAATAGTTGTCATATTCTATTGCCTCTTTCACATACTATTTCAACTCAGAAAGTAATGGAGCATATCTCTGGAAATTTCGGCTAAACTACACCAACATTTTCCGGAGCACAAGCCTTATCATCTATGTAAATATCACATGATATTTTCCGGGAATTATTCCCGTAATAATCAATCACCTCCTGGACATTATCATTTACTGCATCGAATTCAAGATTTGCAACTTCTCTGCACCACGACACCGCCTTCTCCAAGGCCGCGCCCGAGCGGCATGTCCAGAGGATTAGCTTGTTTCCTGCTTTTTGCTGTCTTTTTAAA
>CAYQBQ010000149.1:0-2605 GCA_964415805.1 uncultured Clostridium sp. | reverse complement strand
TTCTTCCTCTATCGCGCGCGCGAGATTTTTTGGCCCCTCCCTCTGAAAAGGCAATAAAAAAAGAGCTGAATTTCACCAAATTCTGCTCCTTTTTCCGAGCTCGTTCTCGCCGTTTGTTCCATCTCCTCGCGCTCTGTTGCATCGCATATGAGATGCCAGGATATTATTCAGATCCAGCTCCCTGTCCGGATCTTTTGCGACCGGGATCAGGTGATCCGGCTCCCAGGAATCCGGAGCGGATGACGGATCCAGATGATAATCAATCGCCATTCCGCAGATGTGACACGGAGCTCTCGCTTTTCTGTCTCTGTCCCACGCCAGCTTTCTCACATACGGCCAGCGGCTTGATCTTGATCCCATGCAGTGCCGTCCCTCCTCGCGCACTGGTGCAAAGCGTGCCCCGCCTCCGGTAAGGAGCCGAACCCGGAAGCACTCCTGAAAACTATATCCTTGTTTCATGCATTTCCATGCTACAAGCCTACAATCTTTCCGGTATGCAATCAATTGTTTTTTATGCAGATTTCAGATTCTCGATGGCTCTGTTTCTGATCCGGTTGACCGTGCTCTGGTCCATATGAACCTGCACGGCGATGGTTTCGTCTGTCAGTCCGAGTGCGTAATACTTCCGGCAGATCACTCTCTCCTGATCGTCCGCCAGCAGCGCGATCACAGTCTCAAACTGATCGCAGATGGAAATCAACTCATCGGCTTTCTCCCGGAGCCGGCTGATATATCCGTCGAAGCTCTGAGCGCTGGCCGATTCCGGATCATTCGTTCCGCGCGGCATGCCCTGAAGCTTGTCCTGTGACGGCCATGTTGAGCGCATATCCGCCGGCGCCCCGATCTTCATGACCTTGTCCGCCTGACGGATCAGTGTCTCTGCCTCCATCATCAGCCATCTGTACCTTGTCAGGATCTCATACCTTTCCATCACGCTTCCCTCCCTGGATCTTTCTCATCATCACCCGGATATAAACTCCATCGATGACATCGCTGTAATAGACTCTGCAGTCCACGAACCGATAACCCGGATAGATCTTCTCCATCTCTTCCTTCGCCTCGTTCCGGATATCGTGTGCGATTTTTCTCACCCTGGCATTGCTGCATCTGCTGTCGCTCGTTCTGCTCTTCGGCTGTTTCAGGTTCCTGCTGGCGCTGTACCTCCGCGAAGAGATCCCCTCCTGCCGTTTCGCCCGATCCCTGTGCTGCCGGAAGAAGTACCGGCTCAATTCCTCCAACCCCATCTCGTTCGGCTGCAGTCTGTCCGTATTCACCCGGCCCGCGCCCGGCGTCATCATCCAGCAGGCTTCCAGCTCCTCCCTGCTGAGTCCGTCTCCGTTGATCATCAGGTGAAAGTGCAGGCGCTTTTCTTCCTCTCCCTCTCCTCCGCCCATCGCATAGATGTATTTCAGATCCGGCAGCTTCTTCCTCGCGCGGATCCGGCGCACCCGCCCGAAGAAATTCTTCAGATCCCGGATGGCCCTGGCATCCGTCTGCGGTTCCACGGCATAGGTCAGCGTCATGTGATAGTCATCCTTCGTGAAGTTTGCTTCCGCGAGCAGGATCAGCTTCCGCTCCGCCCTGCGGTCGTTCAGCTTCCGCTGGGCCTCCCGCGTGACCATGTGCCTGGCTGCCCTGGCGATGGCATTGTCTCCCCGTCCGTAGATCGGGAAGACCTCCGCCTCCAGCCGGTCACCCGCCCAGGTTGTCCGCGTCCGGTATCCCATCTTCCCGACCTTGATCGCGGTGGGCGTGGCCGACCAGAAATCCAGCTGCTGATCCTGCGTATCCTGCCGGTTGAACAGCGCCTCGTATTCCCAGCTCATGGCCAGCCCTCCCTTCTCTTATCCGGGGGAACCTGCTCGGTTCCCCCCTTCCCCCTCCCCCTGTGGTTGTCAGCTGACGCGCTGCCGCCCGCTGATCCTCCGCCGGAGGTCGTCCGTTCCATCACACACACACCTATCGAATCAGGATCTAATATTCCTTCTCGAGTTCTTCCTGATGCTTCATTTATTAATACTCTATACAAGGCTCTCAATGGGGTTCACTGCGCCCCGCTTCCGGATCCGTCCGGAGTGACTCTATATAATAGAAGAAAGTCAGTTTATGATTCTTCTCCCAGCTCTTCCATGATTTCATCCATGCTGATCTGATTGCTGATCATACAGAATCCTTCTCCGTTCTGGATGATCCGGCAAGGATCCATGATCTTTCCGTCGATACTGTCTTTCAGTGGGACGGCATACCTGCTCTTGTAATCGATCTTCGGTATGATGAATGCTTCTCCAGTCTTCTGGTCGATGGCATCCTCCAGCTCAAAGCGCACGGTGAGTGTTGCCGTGCCTTCCATGCTCCCTGTCCCGATCGCCCTGGCGACGGCAAGCTTCATAATCGCATTCATGGCCTGCTTTGCCGCCGTCATGACTGGATTGTCCAGTCCGAGATCGATCCTTTTCTTTTTCTCTTCCATTGTTTTGCTCCTTTTCATTTCAAATAGCTTCAGCTTTGAGCGGCCTGCACAGTTCCGGAAGATTCGCTCTGACCAGCGCCGCCGGAATCGGAGGACAAACCGCATTCCCGCATCTCGCGACCTGCTCGCTCCGAG
>CAYQBQ010000148.1:0-2635 GCA_964415805.1 uncultured Clostridium sp. | reverse complement strand
GTTAGTCAGAAACCCGACCCCGACCCTGCAAATGACCCCCAAAAAGACCCAAATAACGACCCACAACCGCAAAACGACCCTGTGGATGATAAGGACACCACCATTGCAAATTTAACGTCTGAAATCGAAACTTTGAAAGCGGAAAACGATGCAATGAAAGCGGAGTTGGAAACATTGCGGAAACAACCATTGGTTGACCCTGTACCCCAAAGAACGACCCCCACACCCCCAAAGGGCGTGAATGATGACGTTAAGGGTACAAAGTACGAAGCAGCGTGCAGGATTTTTGGAAGTAAATAAAAGATTGTTTCATTAAATATTTAAGGAAATTATGAGTATTATTAAAAACTTACCGACGTATGTCGAGCAGAACCACGACAAGTTATTGCGTGATTCAATCATGGGTGCTGAATCTGCAAAGGATTTCACGCTCCAAACAGGTGTTAAGACAAAGACCGCCCTTAACCTGTTGAACACATCAGTTGTTTTTCAGGATGGTTCGGTTTGTGGTTTCAATGCTTCGGGAACATCTACCATTTCCCAACGTACCATCACGGCAGGGGTTATCAAGGTGCAGAACGCATTTTGTCATAAGACCCTGTTAAATTCTTGTTTGCAACATCAGGTTCGTATTGCAGCAGGTCAAAAGACATTGCCCTTTGAAGCCGATTTCGTTGCCGATATTATTGCAAACATCAATTTGGGCGTGGAAAAGTTGGTTTGGCAGGGCGACACCACATCAAACGATGCAACCCTTAAATGGACGGACGGTCTTATTAAGATTTTGACCGCCAACGATGGCATTACCGTTGCATCACAGAAGTTGGAACACGATGCAATCGTTAAGGCGAATGTATGTGCAGCCGTTGACGCTGTTGTTTTGGCTATCCCGACCCCCGTTCTGAATATGTCAACAATTTACATGGGTTATGACACGTTCCGTCTGTGGCGTATGGCTTTGCAGGCTGCAAACCTGTTCCATGAGTCAGGCGACGGGTTAGACCGTCCCCGTGCATACTATCCGGGAACAAACATCGAGGTTAAGCCCGTGGCAGGTCTTGACGGTACGGGTGTAATCGTATCCGGTCCGAAACGTAATTTCTATTACGGTGTTGGCGACATGGACAACGAATCAAGCGTGTTCGATTTGTGGTATAGCAAGGACAATGACGAGTTCCGTTTCAACTGCGAATTTGCCGTTGGTACTCAAACCGCTTTCCCGAATCAGTGTGTTATCAGTCAGGTTGGCGAGTAAATGAAACGTGGTTGGGGTGTTGTCCGTTTTTCAGGTAGTCGTAACGGACACCCCCGACCTTATCAAACACAACAGGAAAGATGACAAAGAAACGTAACATTCCAACAAAGTTGTCGATTTATAGCGTTCCCAACGTTACCCGTCCCCGTCTTTCGGAAACGATGATTGACGGGAAAGAATGGATGTCGTATGGTGCGGACAACCTGTTTCCTGATTTCCTGTGGTCGTTGTATTGTGATTCCCCGACCCATCAGGCGATTATTGATTCAAAAGTCCTTTATACGATGGGGGCAGGTCTTTCCATCGGTAAGGAAAAGGCAAACCGCAAAGAAACGGTGTCCGAAGTCATCAGGAAATGTGTTTTGGATTATCAGTTGTTCGGTGGTTTTGCCATTCAGGTTGTCAGGGATGCAAACGGGGACATTGCCGAAATTTGGTGGGCAGATTTCGCAAAGTTGAGAACAAACAAAGATGGATCAATGGTGTTTTGGTCTGACGATTGGCGTTCATGGAACGTTGAGCCAAAGGCGTTCCCCGTGTACGACCCCGAAAGTAAGAACCCAACGGAAATCTTTTATTATCGTGGGGCAACCTGTCGAAGCGTTTACCCCGTATGTTGTTATATGTCTGCAATCGATTCCATCCAAACGGAGGTTGAAGTCCAACATTGACATTTGAACAACATTAAGAACAACTTTGCATCAAATCACATTATAAACATTTTGGGTGCAATCCCTGATGAAGAGGAACGAAAGGAAACCGAAAAACTTATCAATGAAAAGTTCACGGGTTCTGACGTTGCAGGTCGTTTGTTGATAAATTGGGCAGAAACCAAAGACGAAAAGATGACCGTTGACACATTGGGCGAGGATGCAAGCGACAAAAAGTTTATGCAGTTGGCAAAGGATGTCAACGAAAAAATTACCATTGCCCATCGTGTTACGTCTGCAATCCTGATTGGTCGTGTTGCCGAAAGCGGTTTCAGCCGATTGGAGTTCCAACAGGCGTTTGAGATATTCAACACAACGGTTATTAAACCGATTCAGGATGAATTTTCGATGTGTCTTTCAAAGATATTCCCCGAAAAGGAAATCCATTTCGACCCGTTTGTGTTACCCACGGAGGAAAACCCCACATCAAAGTAAAATAAGTTAAGATTTGTGACCATGAGGGGGCAATCAGAAAGGTTGTCCCCTTTTCTTATGTGCATGAAAAAAGGGGTTGTGTTTCACAACAAACCCCCGTCACAAATTAAATTTAGTTTCCCCGTAACGGGGAACTTTGTTAAGTTGGTGCAAAGGTACGAATAAAAACCGATATTTGCAACGTTTTACGGATTTTTCTTTCCTTTGACCGCCAAAATTCGATAATGGTTGACCC
>CAYQBQ010000147.1:0-2715 GCA_964415805.1 uncultured Clostridium sp. | reverse complement strand
AACTATGCAGTCAGCCGTCACCGCTGGTCTTGGATATTCATATGTATATGCCATATCACCCTATATTATGCCGTGAGTAATATCGCCGTGAGAACACCCAAGCCCTCTGCAGCCATCTTGCCATTCCAGAAACCATCTGTCAGCTTATGCTCAATGATATAGTCACGCAATTTCGTGCGCCACACTTTGTTCTGCAACAAAATCCATAGAGGTTCATCGAAATAAGCATAATCTACATTCTCCTTCAACCAAGCCTTAGATTGAGTCTTTCCCTTAGAGAGACGTTCCCCTTGATAATTCAAATGCCAGAACCCATCCGTCTCCAAATGCCAGAAAGGTTTCTCAATACCTGTTGTATCATCAAACTGCGAGTCATTCGCATACTTCTGCATCAACAATTGGTAACGCCCTTCCAACCAATCATTGATATTAAACTGATTGCCTGTGAATACATTAGCTTCTATGCCATCAATGATAGCCACCAGTAACACAGGCTTCGCCACAATGGTCTCACCATGTATCTTAGCCTGTCTGATGTTCATGATTCGCTTAGTATAGTGCTGATAGCACTGCTCGTAGCTGAAGAACTGTATAACTTTATTCATAACTTTACACCTTTAGTTAGGCGCAAAGTTACAAAAAATTATAAATACTCGTTAACAAGATTCCAAATAATCAAGATATTGTTCTTTGAAATAGTTCATCAAGCTATCGTGTTCCTTATACAAATAGCGCATCCAACCCTTCTTCACTTCAATATACGGGTTGCGTTTCATTGGGTGTATACCATAGAGACAAGTTGAGGAAGGAGAATTTGACTCCCCCTCAATATCTTTTTTCTCATCTACCTTTAACCATGCTTTGAGCACATGATATGGAGCATCCACTGTCAAAAGGTCAACAGTGTCCTCGAACACGCCAGCCATTGGGTAGTCCTTGATGGCATTGAACACTTCCTTTTTGGTAGAATTCCATGTAAGCACATAGTCCATTTCCCCCTTCGACTCGTCCATCAGGAACTGGATACATTCGCATAGCTCTTTTTCTTTCTCTCGCATTTCCTCGTCATCCCCAAGAATCTCCCATGCCACAGCAATCATCATACAGGCCAATCTATCGAATGTGATGATGGTAGGCTGTGGAGTAAACTGCATAAATTCCACAACAGACATAGTCAGAAGAAAGTCGTATGATTCCTCTGCAACTTCGCCTATACACCTCAGTTTCCCCTTTGGTACAAATGTGGTCATATCAACGAATGAAGAAGACCTTATTGTCGTAATCTCTCTTTGGTCTTTTACATCGTTTACCAACTCTCCTTTATTATCATACCACCTACCACTAACCTGTATCCTGCACTCAAAAAAAGAAGGAGAATCTATAATATCTTCAACCAATCTTTCATACCTATCATCGCCAGCCATTATGTCATAGAGAGCTGATCCAGGATACGCCACAATCTTTTTCTCACCCCTCATCCACACACTACCATCAAACTGCATATCCTTTATAGTGAGGCATTCGTCCTTCAGATTCAGCCTATAAAGCTTTTCCCCGATACGTTTCAGTTTGCCTTCAGCAGAAAACACCTTGTCGCCTCTTTTGTTTTTAAGAGCACACCTCAGAAATGAGTTCTCGATGGTAAAATCATCAAGGTTAATAGTCTTGCTATTTACATTCTGGCTTGAATTAAAAATATCGTTAGACGCAGTTTTGGTATCATCTTGCCCATAGGTAAAGTCTATTAGTCCCATCATACCCAGGCGCGATTTGATAGCAATCTCTGTTCGTCCCACAACATTTGCTATTGTCGCAGTATCCTTGCCTTGTTTGAAATACAAAGCTATCAATTCCTCTTCATTTTCAGTCCAAGGTTTACCCTTACGATTCTCTGTAGTGTGGAAATCTTCTGATATGAACGTTTTAGGGAAATCGCCACTTGTCTCTTTAGGTTCCTTTATTCTTTCGGGCTCAGGTGTTTCTTCCTCAAGAACCTTTGGCTCGGTTATTATAGTAGTATCTTCTTTCTCTTGATAATTCCCATGCAGCAATTCAACAGCCTCGCCAATCTTGTCTATCAACTCCATAGCTCCATCCTCGCTCATCAATGAAATCTTTAAATCAGATAAGAAGTTCTCGTAGTCAAATGCAAATGACGGCGATATTTCATCTTGTTTTATTGGGTGATTGATTATTTTGTCGAGCAAATCATAAACAGATGGAAACATTTCTTTAAAAACATCCCTCTCGTTTCGATGCTTCTTTAGATAGGAGTAATATTTCAGATTCAACTCAATCTGTACCTCTTCATTATACTTTTGAAATTGACTGACGAGTTCTTTGTCTGCATCAGATGCTTCAGCCACCCTACCATCTTTTTCATGAGAAAGAATCTTTTCATACTCTGATAGTGCTGAAGCAGAATAATCAATGGTGTTATCTATACTCTCCGACAGTTTATCTATTTCCTTTTCAGACAATGCCGTGTAAGTTTCAAGTAAAACTTTTTTCAATGATGAACGCCCAGACGATAATGTCATCAGAAAATACAAGTCTTCATCAAGTTCTGCATATCTCACAGAATCACTTAACTTTGCTTCTGATGGTTTCACATTATTGTCCCGCATTAAAGAGAGAATATCCTCTTGTCCTCTCTTTGGTACTATATGCCAGAAACTATCGTGTTGCAGATACCAGAAGGGCAAATAAGCATCC
>CAYQBQ010000146.1:0-2751 GCA_964415805.1 uncultured Clostridium sp. | reverse complement strand
CAGCCATCAACCATCAGCCATCCTACAAAGGCATCCCCTATTCCAAGATCATTGACGAGTATTGGCAGCGGACGGGCGATGTACCTGTGGATGGGGAGCGTAATGTCCGGCTGCATAAGCTTGCCGTCAACCTTCGTGCCATCATGGAGAACGACCCTCAACAGATATTGGCTGTCATCCCCCGTCTGGGACTCTCTGAGGACGAGGTGCGGCGTATCGTGGACTCCGCCTGCAAGGAGCCGCCCAAGGGGTTCTCCCGGCAGATGAGAGACGTGCTGAAGGCGTTGGGTGTCGACATGGAGGCAGACGGACGGAGACGAGATGACGGGATACCATACGACGACTTCGCCCGACGGCTCAAGCCCCTGTTATGTCCTCCCTATGATGTCGCCTGTGCCGGGGTGGACGACGCTAACAAACTGGGTGCCGTCTTTGTGGCTGGTGCCATGTACTGCACCCTGATGACCCGTTGCTACTACAGACACTATGACGGACGCATGCAGCGCATGAACCCGCAGGTGTATATCATCGGTGAGCCGGCAAGCGGCAAGTCGTTCGCCACCCGTCTCGACAAACAGATCATGGCGGCGATGAAGAGTGCCGACGAGCCGGCACGGCAGGCGGAGGAGGCGTATAAGAAGGAGGCGAAGGCACGTACCACCTCCACAAAGGAGCAGAAGAAAGCGGCGCTGGAGCGTCCCGAGGGGATGATACGCTATCTGCCGTCACGCACCTCCAACCATGTGTTCTACCGTCGGCAGATCAATGCCAAGGAGGTGGTGAACGGTGACCTGCTGCCCCTGCATCTCTATACCTTCGACTCAGAGCTGGACTCCTCGCTGACGGCACAGAGCGGCGGCTCCTGGATCGGTAAGCATGACGTGGAGCTGAAGGCGTTCCATAACGAGGAGAGTGGTGTGGACTATGCCAACGGCGACAGTGTGAACGGGGTGATTCCCATCTTCTGGAACCAGGTGATCACGGGAACGCCCATCTCCCTCTCCAAGAAGGTGACGCTGCGGAACGTCAACGACGGTCTCTGCACCCGTATCGCCATCTTCCGCATGGTGTCATCGCAGTTCCAGATGATGCCGAAAGGAGAGCAGCGTGTGAACCATGAGCAGGATGTGAGACTGAAACAATGGGGCTTCCAGTTTGAGCAGATGCGGGGAGAACTGAGCATCGGCAAACTGGTGGACCATGTCTATACTCTCTGTGAGCAGACGGCAGCGGAGGCGGCGCTCGCCAACGACACCGTGCTGGACTACCTCCGTAAGCGTGCCGTGTTCTATGCCACGTGGTTCACCATCCCCCGTATCTACGGGCGACAGTGGGAGAACTACCGTAAGACGGGGAAGGTCACCGTCAACAAGGGTGACTTGCAGTTTGCCACCCTTATCTATGATGCCGTGCTCTATTTCCAGGATTACTTCTTCGGGCAGATGCTGGAGGACTCGTGGGAGAACGCCACCAAGGACTTCGTGCCGAGACGGAGGCGAGACGGCACCGTGGAACTCTATGAGATGCTGCCCGACCAGTTCAAGGCGGAGGATATGATGAGGGCTGGCTCTTTCTCCACGAACAAGACCGCGTCGAATCTCGCCGCCCGCTGGGTGTCGGACGGACTGGTGAGACGGGTGCGCCAAGGGGTCTATCAGAAAATCATTAAGTGTATAAAGGTATGAGAGGAAACAGACGATTATCCCCCCACTTCACACTGGGGCAGTTGATGGAGGTGAATGTGGAGCATCGGGGCAGGACGCTGCCCGCACAGGACACCCCGGGGCAGACGGTCGTCTGTCATCTGGAACTGCTGTGTGAGTGTTATCTCGAACCGCTGTACCAGGCGGGCGAGGAACCACGGATACGGTGTGCCTATCTCTCGAAGCGGCTCAACGACTATCTCGGGGAGCGTGAGGACGACTGGCACACACGGGGCTCCGCCGTGGACATCTACTGTGACGGACTGCCCCACGCCATCCGTCTCTTCAACATCATTCACAAGCGTTTCCTCTATGAGGGCGTGGGCTTCGACGAGTTGTTTATCTATATCAGGGGCAGGACCACGTGGCTGCACGTCAGTTACGACTGCTGCTGTGACCCCCGGCGGGTAAAGGACAACCAGAACAGTCTGCGATATGGTATTTTCAAGTATAATCAAAGAATGAGACATTATGAGTAAACAACAAGCAAGAGGACTGCGTAACTGCAATCCGCTGAATATCAGAAAGAGTAAGAAAGTATTCTGGATCGGAGAGAAGGTCAAGGGCAGCGACCCTGACTTCTGCCAGTTCGAGAGCATGGGACTGGGTTTCCGTGCCGCCCTGAAACTGCTGCGCACGTACCATCAGAAGTACGGGTGTACCACCATCCGTAAGATTATCCGACGGTGGGCACCGGAGACGGAGAACCAGACAGAGGCGTATATCCAGACCGTCAGCCGTCTCACCGGCTGGCATCCTGACGCACCCCTGCCTCCCATGAAACGCGAGACAGAAGTCATCTGGAGTGACCTCGTCCTCGCCATGGCGAGTGTGGAGTGCGGACTGTCGGCACAGGGCAGGAACGAGCAGAAAGAAGCCGTGTACCATGGCTGGGTGATGCTTTATCCGTAAGAAATCGACGACACGTCTAAGGGCATTTGGGGAAGATAAGCGTCCACTCTCCAAGAAGGTGAGAGGTGAGTAATTTATACCGGTAATGTGAAGACAAATCTCGCTCCCTCGGTGTAACTGGTATCAAGGGTGATGT
>CAYQBQ010000145.1:0-2761 GCA_964415805.1 uncultured Clostridium sp. | reverse complement strand
CTATTATATTATAATGTATATATACGTTATAGACCCCCGCAAAAATTGAGAATTTCCCCGTATTATAGAACCCCCTAAAAAATTAAAGTTATGAAGACAACAGCAAACGGAACGACCGCCGCACAGGTCAACAACACCAACCGCGAGAAGATGAACGCCGCCCCCGTGGTAGCAAGTTACAACAACGAAAAGAGCCGCCACCTGGCAGCACTGGCCGACCGATACGGCATAGACCGCCCCGCCGCTTTCTACCGCGCCGCCCGTCGTTATGAGTGCCGCCTCGAATGGCTGGCAGAGATAGAGGCCGGCGACAGTCGCCGCTATATGTGGGCACGTGAGGAGTTTTACAAGACACAAGACCGCGCCCGCCGCAATCTGGAGAAGTATTGCACCAAGCCCGAAGACCTGCGCCGCGAAATGTGGTTTAACAGCGATCCACGCGGTTACGCCATCAAGCTCGACGCGCCCGCCGTGCTCCCCGTGCATCGTGATTTCGGAGGTAACTATATTTTAGCCCCTGAGTTTTAACCCCCTAACTATACAACCCGCGAGACATCACCCGAATTTATAACAACCCCGTAATATTACCCGATTATGAGAACAAGAGAAAATAAGGCACAATTTGCCGCCCGTATGAACCACGAGAAGAAGAACCGCGAACAACTGCGCGAAGTGTATAACACCGTATTTTTGCCCCTGCTGAAGAAGTACAACGGCAAAGTATTTAACGCCCGTTTCGTCAACGAACTGCGCGACAACTTGCAGAAGGTTAACCCGCTTATGAGCTGCCGCGAGGAGTCCCAGCACTGCGAAGATATTACGCTGTTTCTGGAGGTACGCAACAGCCCCCACAACTACAACGACACGGAGCGACTTTATATAAAAGTGATTTGCGACCGTGACGAGAATTACAACTACCGCGTGAACGCTGAGAAGAGCACCGCCGACCGCTACGCCGCCGCATGGCTTGACAACTTCGACAAGAGCACCGCCGAGAAGACCGCCGCCGCCAAAGGTTACGATAAGTTTTTGAAGCTGGCCGACAAGATGGAGGCAATAATAAAAGAATATAACGAACTGCCCGCCGACTTCCGCCAGATTGTCGAAACAGCATACCTTCACATCTATTAAAGCGACAGCCGCGCCCCCTACGTTATAGAGTTAGACAACATCACCAACAACCCGGACGGGCGACACCATCACGCCGCCCGCCCACAATACAAAAAGAATATGAACACCACAACGAACACCCCCGCCAACGAGATTAAGACAACCCCGTTATATTACGCCGCCGACATCGTGGCACAAGCCCGACAGGCTCACCCCGAATGGCCCGCCGCTTTCTTCGCCCCTGACTTCTTCGAGCGTGAGGCAAAAGACGAGAACGGCCACCGCATCAAGACCCCGCGAGAGATTGACGAACAGGCCCGCCGCCTTGATTGTAACTACTTTGCAGGCCGTGGCGGTCTGCGTGACATCGCCCGCCGCCTGGAGCGTACCAAAGGAGCCGACCACCCCGACACCGTGGCAGCATATAAGCGACTACAGAGCCGCGCCGCATGGATGAACCGCGCCCGCATGGAAGCTCACCGCACAGCGGGAGAGAAACGCCGCGCCGCCTACTTCCGCGAGTTAGAGACAGCCGCCCAGAACTACGACCCCAACGAGCCGCAAGGAGCGCGAGCCGTGGCAGGTATGGCAGCCCCCGACGGGGTGACGCTGCACGCCTTCAGCTTTGCCAACCGCGCCCCACGATGGGCCACCGCTTTCCGCAACGAGGGAGAGGCCGCCGAATGGCTCAGAAGAGCCGCCAACGGTACGGGCGCACTTGACACCCAGCACGGGGCCGAGGTGCTGAAAGCCGCCCCCGATTGTCTGATATGGTACAGCCGCCGAAATAGCGGGTACTATTGCCAGTACATCGCCGACAAAGAAGGCCGCCCCCTGCATGGATCGTTAGAGGATTACCGCGCCCTTTTGTTGGAGTTCCGCAAGCGTCACCAACTGCACGACATCGCCGCCCGCATCCGTGAGGCCACCGACAACGGGCGAAAGCTGGTAACAGCCACCGCCGACCGCCGCGCCCGTGTGGAAGTCAGCAAGGAGGAAAACGACCTATACACTACGGCCTGGATAGTAGGCAACGAGACCGACGAGACACGCGCCCACCTGCACGCCATCGACGCCGCCGCCGTGGTATGGACTTTCCGCGAGGGCTACGCCTGCGACCTGGGCGACATCGTGACCACCAACGAGCCAACGACCGCCACCGCCTGAGACATCCCGACCGACAGGGACGGGCGACACCATCAGCCGCCCGCCCCTACGTTATAACATTATATATATATTATAGAACCTGTAAATATTTGAGGATATGAAATACAAAGATTTTACGATTAAGTTTGCAAACATCGACCGCAACAGAATGTACCGCACCGAGTCCGCAACCGTTGGCACCTACTGGCCGACCTTCACAGCCGCCGCCCGCTACGTGCTGACCTGTACGCGCCCCGCATAACATCATACATCATACATCGCACATCGTATATTATAGACCTCTTAAAACTTCACGGAATTATGAAAAAATACGTTTTAGTAATGATTTGGCCGGACGGGGAAGAAATGACCCTGACGGAGCCGACAACACGCCGCCGCAAGCTGGCACAAGCACGCGACAAGATCAACAGCAAGTACCAGGACGGCACCCGCACGGAGATACGCGACGCGGAATAATACGACCACAGATTACACAGATTACACG
>CAYQBQ010000144.1:0-2781 GCA_964415805.1 uncultured Clostridium sp. | reverse complement strand
CCTTGGTCAGGGGACGAATTTTCTGGGAAAATAGAATATAAATTAGATAATAATCAAAAATATGAAATATATAGAGATTTTAACAAAAAAAATCCAAAGATATTTAATGAAGATATGGAAGATATTTCAAAAGAATTTAATATTGATAAAAATAAAGGCAATGAATTTTTTTATGAACAAACAAAAATAGACGAAGATTTATTTTTATCAACTCTTGCAATAAATCAAAATGAAGTAAAATTAGAAAGTCAAGCACAAAATTTTTTAATCCAAAAAATTGCTAATTTAGCGCAAACAGGAGATGATAATATTTCGTTTAGAAGAGTTATTGATAGGATAAATCGAAGACAATTAGATGAAATTGGAACCGAAAGGTCTAGGGAGAAGCCGATAAACGTAATTACAAGAAAATTGCAAGAATTGACTGATGAAAAAGAGAATTTAGAAAAATATAAAAATTTTAAATATGAATTTGAAGATAAAGAAAATGATTTAAATGATGAAATTTTAAATTTAGAAAATGAAAATAATTTTTTAAAAGAAATCAAGTTGCAAAAAGAAAATCAAAAAATAGAAAAAGAAAAAATAAAAATAAAAGAAAATATAGAAAAAGAAAATTTTGAAAAAATAGATTTAATAAATAATAAAATAAATGAATTAAAAATAAATAATAAAAATATTTTAAATAAATATTTAAATGATAGTTCAGAAAAAAAAATAAAAAATAAAAAAATAAAAAATAAATTAATAAAAAATTTAAATATTATTTTTATTTTATTAATTTTAATAAATATTGTACAATTTATTTTTATTAAAAACAATTATTTTAAATTTATTTTTCTTCTTACAGTACCAACGTTTTTGATTTTTTATATATTTTTTATAAATAAAGAAAAAAATAAAATAAAAAATAGAGAAAAAATAGAAAAAAATAAATTCAA
Organism: uncultured Clostridium sp.; assembly: GCA_964415805.1. Classification (GTDB taxonomy): domain Bacteria; phylum Bacillota; class Clostridia; order TANB77; family CAG-508; genus CAG-269. The sequence continues at coordinate 1,840 of CAYQBQ010000144.1, read as the reverse complement.
TGAAATTAATTTACAATTAATTAATTTAGAAAATGAAAAAAATATAGTAGAAAACAATCAAAAAAATAATAGTGAAGAATTAAATGAAATAAAAAATAATTTTAATTTAAAAAATAATTTAGAGAATGAGAAAATAAAAAATAAATATTTTAATAAAATAGAAAAAAATAAAATAAATAATTTTTTAAATTTAAATGGATTAGAAAATATAAATTTTGAAATTGAAAAAATTCAAAATGAGATAAATAATAAAAAATTAAAATTACATACTTTGGATTTGGACAAAAAAAATATAGAACCACAATTAGATAATTTATCAAAAATAGAAGAAGATTTGGTTAACAATAATGAGAAAAGGTTAACTTTGCAAAAATTAAATATGAGTATGAATTTAGCAAAAGAAGTTTTAAATAATTCATATGAAAAAATGAAGAGTTCAGTAACCCCTAAGTTTACAGAGAATTTATCTTATAATATTTCTAGTATAACAGAAGGAAAATACAACAAGGTTATGTTTAATGAAAATGATGGTTTAATTGTTGAAATAAAAAATGGTGATTATGTTCCTGTTAATAGATTTAGTATAGGAACTATAGATCAATTGTATTTATCATTAAGACTTTCAATGATAGATGAACTTTCTGATGAGAGTGTTCCTATTTTTTTGGATGAGGCTTTTGCATTTTATGATGATGAGAGATTGAAAAATATTTTGAAATATTTAAATACAAAATTTAATGATAGACAGATTATTATTTTTAGTTGTACTAATAGAGAAAAAAATATTTTAGAAAATAAAAATATTGATTATAATTATATAGAGTTGTAAAATTCTTGATTTTGTAGTATAATATGGAAAGTATTTTTGAAAGGAAGATTATTTATGTTTGAAAAATTAGAAGCAGTAGAAAAAAGATCTGAAGAATTAACAAAAATGATTAGCGACCCAGAAGTAATATCAAATCAATCAGAATGGCAAAAACTTATGAAAGAACATGCTAGTATAGAAGATATAGTTTTAAAATTTAGAGAATATAAAAAAACAAAACAAGCAATGGAAGATGCCAAAGAGATGATGGAAGATAAAGAACTTAAAGAATTGGCTGAGGTAGAATATTATGATAATAAAGAAAAATTGCCAAAATTAGAAGAAGAATTAAAATTTTTATTAATTCCAAAAGATCCTAATGATGATAAAAATATTATATGTGAAATTAGAGCAGGAGCCGGAGGAGAAGAAGCAGCTTTATTTGCTGGGACATTGTTCAGAATGTATACAATGTATGCAGAAAGAAAGCATTGGAAAGTTGAAGTTTTAAATGAAAATGAAACAGGATTAGGTGGTTATAAAGAAATTACATTTATGGTTACTGGAAAAGGTGTATATAGTAGATTAAAATTTGAAAGTGGAGTTCATAGAGTTCAAAGAGTTCCGGATACAGAAAGTAGTGGTAGAATTCATACATCAACAGCAACAGTTGCAGTACTTCCTGTTGTTGAGGATGTTGAAATAGAAATAAACCCTGCAGATATAAAAATGGAAGTTTTCCGCTCTTCAGGTGCTGGTGGACAACATATTAACAAAACATCATCAGCTGTTAGACTTATACATGAACCATCTGGAATTGTTGTTGAATGTCAAACTGAAAGATCTCAATTCCAAAACAGAGACAATGCTATGAGAATGCTTAGAACAAAACTTTATGAGATAGAAAAACAAAAGCAAGATAGTGAAGTTGCAAATGCTAGAAAATCTCAAGTTGGATCTGGTGATAGAAGTGAAAAAATAAGAACTTATAATTATCCTCAAGGAAGAATTACAGACCATAGAATTGGAATG
>CAYQBQ010000143.1:0-2783 GCA_964415805.1 uncultured Clostridium sp. | reverse complement strand
GCTATCATTTCAGCCGTTTCTTTTTGCCGAAAAGTGAAACGGTAGGCGTTTTATTTGAGTTGTTATTAACGTGAATTTTTGGTAACTGAATAAAAAAATCCTTTAGAATCTGTCTTTTTTTTGAAAAAAGATATATCTTTGCAATACGAAATCAATTTAAACGTAACTAAAACGAAAGATTCTACTATGCAAAAGGCTAAAAATTTTTCTCCCGTGATTACCAAAATGGCAGGAGATTCTTTGGGTTTGGGATCTGGGAGAATTTCTGTCCGTCTAGCAAAACCGACTTTGGCAGAAGATTATTTTGCTCGTCGACCATTCTTGGAAGGAATGGGTAGTATCATCAATATTAGTGGTAAATATCGTATGTTTGACAAATACCTACAGGGAAGTGCAGAATTAGACATGCGCCACGATTGGGGAATGGTTGGATTATCTATCAAGGAAGCAATGAATGGTCTTAAAAAGAAATAAACATGGAACCTGAAACATTAAAACCTCAAGAAAAAACTCAAAATAACAAAATAGAGGAAAAGAAAGATGATTCTTCTGTTGAAGTAGCAGGAGAAGATTTGGAACGAGCAATAGAAGTCTTTGGTAATCTTCCCAAAGATCAACAGACAATATTGTCAAGAGGAATCTTTGCAATTCAACAGTCCTATAGTGGTCCTCTGCCACCCGCAAGAGAATTTAGAGAATATAAGGAGGTAATGCCTGATGCACCTGAAAGAATTCTTGCGATGGCAGAAAAGAATCAGGAACATAGAATACAATTAACAAACAAATCAGAAAAACATGACTATATAAAGACATTATTAGGGCAAATCTTTGCTTTTGTTCTTTCACTATCTTTTGGTGGAGGCGCAATTTATTTAGGAATGGAAGGGCATGATTGGTTGGCAGGAATTCTCGGATGCACTACCGTTGTTAGTTTAGCGACCATTTTTGTCCTAAACAAGTTACCGCAATTTAACAAGGAACAACAAGAATAAAATATAACTTTATGAAATTAAGTAACGGAACGATCAATGGGCTTATAGAACAATACCGTGAAATTGTGGGAAATTCTGTAAAGCAAAAGAATCCTAAAGAGGATGATTTTAGAATCGAGTATTTTTCCATGTATGAAAAATCCGATTATGAGACACGGACTTATAGTAATCTTAACCATTTCAAGTAACATATGCCAGGATGGTCTGAAATCATGGACTCTGTCCAGTTAAAAAACCAAGAGACAGCACCAGCTTTTCTTCTTGATGAATGTAAAAAATACCTTAAAGAGATATCTAATATTAGAGAAAGGAATGTTATAGTTTATTATTCCGGTTGGTTGAAAAATAATGTCGCAGAAGCATCTATCAACGAGAATGATAAGAATGCATTAATGAATGCCGTATGCGGCTTGACTGACAAAAGCAAAGGTGTTGATCTTATCCTACATACGCCAGGTGGCGATATTGCGGCTACAGAAGGAATTGTTAACTATTTAAAAAGTGTCTTTGGGAATGATATTAATGCTATTGTTCCACAAATATCTATGTCTGCAGGAACCTTGATCGCGATGTCTTGTAAAAAAATTATCATGGGACGACAATCCTCACTTGGTCCTATAGATCCTCAGATGGGTGGTGTAGCATGCCAAATGGTTGTTGATGAATTTAAAAGGGCTATTGAGGATATAAAAAACAATCCCTCTTCACTGGGCTTATGGCAAACAATTATTAGTCAATATAAGCCAACATTTTTAACTGCATGTGAAGATGCAATTGAATGGTCAGAGAAGTTGGCATCCAACTGGTTGACTGAGGTGAATCCCTCTATTAATATGAAAAAAGTAAAAGACACTTTTATAAATCACAAACATAGCTATTCGCATAGTCGACGTATTTCCAAGGAAGATTGCAAGGCAGCAGGTTTACCCATAGAAGATTTAGAAAGCAATCAGGATCTTCAAAATGCTGTTCTTAGTCTCCACCATTGCTATATGATCTTAATTGATATGATATCAGTAGTGAAAGTTGTTATGAATCAAGAGGGAAGAACTTTTATCGTTAACAAAAATCAATAGGATGTTGTATTAGTTATCAACACAATTATATACAGACATCTACACGCTATAACCCGTTCTTCACCCTGTTGTCCAAGAGACTATCCGTTCCACACGATTCAGAATCAACAAGAATGCGAAGAAGTAACCCATTATCCACAGTTCACAGAGTCGCTATTCTATCTGCGAACTGTGGATAATTTCATTCAGGAAAGATTGGGCAGGAAGATGGACAACCTCATCATAGCCCCCAAAATATCCTTATAATACCTTTATTCTTTCTTGACTCGCCTGTATTTGATATACACATCTATTCCTGGGATTGTTTCTGGCTTTGCCTTGTGAAATAAAATGAGTTCATCGCCTGTGAATGAGATAACAGTATAATAGTCAACTTCATGCATCTTGGAATTATACTCAACAATATAACATCCCTTACGCTCTTGTCCTACATATTTCTTATAGAAAACCAAATAGGAAGGTAGGTCATTGGTAATATAATATTCCTTAGATCCTGTATATGATTTCTCAAGTGTAAAATCATAAGTGCTGTCTATGTAACAAGTCTCTGTAAATAGCAGGGTACTTGTTGTTTCTTTTACCAGAGGCTCGGTTTTTCCCATTTGATACCAACCAATTGGGAATTACTGATTTCAATCTGTGCATTTGCCTTAAGGACAATAATTAAGAACATACATAATATCGTTATTTTTTTCATACTTCTTTATTTTATTAT
>CAYQBQ010000142.1:0-2792 GCA_964415805.1 uncultured Clostridium sp. | reverse complement strand
ACAGCGCGGTGTGGCTCTGATCGCCGGTGCTCGGTGTTTTGGAGGGCTGCCGCACGGTCAGACGGGTGTCCACCCGGCCGTTGTCGAACACGATCGAGACGGTGTGCGCACCGACCGAGAGCCGCTGCAGATCGGCCGGGGCGAGCGTTACGACGGTGCTGCCCTCGCGGGCTGTGGCGGCGACGGGCGTTCCGTCGACCTCGGTGCGGACATAGTGGGCAAAGGAGTTGTCCGGCTCGGTGGCAAGCTTGGCGGTGAGCACGACGTTGACATTGCTGTCCTTGTACCAGACGTGGTTGGCGTCGCTCGTCGTGCCGGTGATCGCGGTCAGCGTGTAGTCGTTCGGCGTCCACTTGGCGTAGAGCGTCACGTCGGCCGTGATCGGCGTTTCAAAGTCAAAGGCCTTGGCAAAGGTCGCGTCCTGATACCAGCCGTCAAAGGCGTTGCCGCTCTTCGTGGGATCGGCGGGCCGGGCAAGCTTTTCGCCCTTGACAACGCTTTGCGCCGCGACGGCCGAGCCGCCGTTGACCTCAAAGCTCACGGTGAGCGTCTTGATCGTAACGGTAAAGGGCTCGCCCTGGAAATCGTTGTGGTTCTTATCGCCCACGTATTTATAGTTCACGGTGTAGCTGCCCGCGTCCTTGCCGGTCGGGATCGTGTCGGTCCAGGTCTCGCCGTCGAGGCTGTACTGCACCTTCGTGTAGCCCTCGGGCAGAGAGGCGGGAGCCGTCACCAGCGCCTGGTCGGTGTTGTCCGCCACAAGGTCCGTCTTTGCGGTGGGCTTCTGCGCATCGGTGGCCGTGCCCGTGGCCCTGGTGATGATCACGGTCTTGCTGCCGCTGACCACATCGGGGTCATAGTTGCCGGAGACGACGTAGAAGTATACGGTGTTCTCGCCCGCGTCGGTATAGGTCGGGGCTGTGGTGCTGCCCGCCGTGGCGTAGTTCTCGGCAGTCAGTTCCGTAGCTGCATAATAAACCGTCGCGCCGGAAGAACCGACGTCCACGGTAATGCCGTGGGGATTGCCGTCATAGCTGCCGGTATAGCCGGCGGCGGTGACGGTGAGGCCGGTCTTGGTGATCGTGTACTTGCCCTTCACAAGCGTCGCGTCATAGTTTGCGTTATTATAGGCGACCGTGATCTCATACTCGCCCACGTTCGCGGTCGGGCTGGCCGCGGTGTTCAGCGTCACGTTCAGCTCGTCCCCGGTCTTGTACGCGCCGCCGACGGTATATCTCAGCGCCGCGAGCTCGTCGCCGTACTTGCTGCTCTTGTCGTCGGCCGTGATCGTAATGGCGGCCTTGTTGATCGTGAAGTTCGCGCCGGTGAAGCTGATCGTGTAGTTATCCCCGGCGGTGAGGCTGCCCTGGGTGATGGCGTAGGTTCCGGCGTTCTCGCCCGAAGCGCGAGTCAGCGCGCCGGTGAAGCTGTCGCCGCTCACCAGATCGGAGCAGGTGTAGGTCAGTGTGGGGTCGGTGGCATCGCCGTAGGTCTTGCTCTTCGCCTCGGCGGTCACGGTGACGGTGGCCTTGCTGATCGTGAAGTCTGCGGTGGCCTCGCCGCCGTTATAGTTGTTGGTGGCGTCGACCTTGGCCTTCACGGTGTATTCGCCCGCGTTAGTGGGGACTGTGGCGGAGAAGTCCGTGCTGCCCTTTGCCGCGTAGGTAATCGTCTCCGTGCCGCCGCCGGTGTTGCCGCCGACAAGGGGCGTCTTGGCCGTCTCGCCGTAGATCCAGCCGTCGATGCTGACGTCGGGGGCGATATCGGCCTTGGCGATGGTGTACCAGACGAAGGCTCGCGTACTTTCCTCAGCTTCCAGGGTGATTCCCGCGCCGTACTTACCCGCATCGGTGGGTGCGGCATTCAAGGGGTTTTCGGTGTCTAGCCTTTCAAAGGTGGAGCCATCAATTTCGATCTTCACAACATTGTAATACTTGATGTCGGTCGCCGATACCGCCAGCCCGGTTGCGGTGTTGAAGGCGTCCAGCCCAGTCAGGGTCGCCTCGGCACTGCCCGTGCCGCCGTAGGTGGTCAGCGCGGGCGCGTTGATGGTCAGTGTGGCGGTCGTTTCACCGTCGTGACCGCCGTCCGTATTGGCGCAGGTGGCGGTGATGGTCGCGCCGTGGGCCTCATAGCTCCAGTTGTGGACATGATTCAAGGTGCTGATGCTCGCCGCGGAGCTGGCGGGAGAGGGATTGTGGTTGGCGTCCGCCGCGAGCCGCTGATAGAAGGTGTACGACGTGTTCATGGTAAGTCCGTTAAAGGTCGGGCTCGTCTGCCATTCTCCATCGCCGCACTTGTATTCGCCGTTCGGGATGGTGTTCAGCGTAATGCTGTTGGTGCTTGCGCTCTCCCCAGTCGGCTCAGCGGGGGCAGTCTGCTCGGCCCTGTTGACCGTCACCGTGGCATTGCCGGACAACGTGGCATAACCGTCCGCCGTCACCGTATAATAGACCGTCAGGGGGCTTTCCGCCACATTCGTGATGGTGGGGCTGGCGTCCAGCGTGCACGTGTCGCTGGCAGTGCCGGACTTGACCGTCGCGCCGCTGGCCGGGGTCGTGACGTTCACGGTGACGGAGTAGGGGTTGCCGTCGTAGGTGACTTTGTAGACGCCGTTGTCGTAAGTGCTATTGCGGACGCCGGGGTTGATGGCGATGGCGGGGTTACTCACCGTCACGGCACAGGTGGCTTGCTTATTGCCGTCCGTGGTGGTAACAGTAATGTTCGCCGTACCAGGAGCGACAGCAGTCACAACGCCGTCTGTAACCGTGGCCACGGCGGTGTTATCGCTC
>CAYQBQ010000141.1:0-2795 GCA_964415805.1 uncultured Clostridium sp. | reverse complement strand
ATGTACTTGCCATCAAGCACACTTGTCAATAGTGAGTTAAGCAATCGTGTTGTCACATTCCGCATTCGCATCGTGGTTGTGGGGACATCGAACAAGATTGCCTTGTTGCCGCCCCGCCGTTCAACATCTGATGACACGGCCATCGGAAGCATCTACCGAGCCGGAAGCAACCCGAGCAAGATTGATATTGATTGGCGCGACACGATTGAATTGCAATACTACATGGGCAATTGGTATGTGGTTTCACAAAATTGGAATTATTGATTATGGTACTTGCAAAGATTCTTGACCCTGAAACGGGCATGATGGACATTCAAAGTGTCGATTTCCGGAACGGAAAGCAAATCACGGAACTCCGTGCGGCCGGTTATCTTGATTTCGTGGCAAGCGAACAGCCCAAAGTGAATGATGGAGAAAAGGCCGTGGAGCGCATTGAAACAATCAATGGCAAGATTGTTCAGTCATGGACAATTGAAGCCTTGTAGGGGCGCAAAAAGGCCAAATCCGGGCAAGTTTGGGATGATGCCGGGTGAAAAGTTATTCCAAACTTATTGACTTTTGTGCGTTACTATAACACAAATCGTTTAATTTTGAACCAAAATTCGAAAAGAATATGGGAAAAACAAGGTCGGGCGAGGGTGTCAGCGCCCAAATTGGCAAGATGGGGGCAATCACCGGGCTTGCAGATGGGAATTTCTCACTTGCGGACGGTCAGTGCTTCAACATCAAGAATGACGGCATTTCCGCCGTTGAACTTGAAATCCAGCTTGCCGGGAATGAGGATTTCATCAAGACACGCATTGAACCAGGATGGAATCCGGAAATCGTCAAGGCGGTGAAAGCAACTTCACTGTCATCGTTAAACTTAAAATGAGGGTACTAATATGGGACTTGTCATTGGAATCGGCGATGCGAAGCCGAAATTCGCATACGATGACTATTATGGCATTGAGTGGGATGCGACCGTCTCCAATCCGAACCCGACACGAATCGGCAAGGATGAATTGCATCAGTCTCTCCCGCTTCAAAGCCTGATGCGCCGGTGCATCCTCAAAGATGACGGCACGGTCAATTACTATCTTCATGCCAATGATTCCACGAAACGGGACAATGGCGCGGCCGCCAATCTTGACGGCTCCGATGGTCAGTACATGGTTGATTTGCCGGACATGTATGTCCGCTTTGAAACCGATGGTGACAAATCGCGTTGCCTGATGTCCGAACACCCGCTTCCGGGATTCACCCTTTGGGGCAGGGACTTCGTTTCGGCCGTGGAAGCGACCGTGCAGAGAAGCACGAACAAACTTGCGGCCGTGGTGAACACCGATGCGGATTATCGCGGCGGCGGCAACAATTCGGCATGGGATGGCACTTACCGTTCAATGCTTGGGATGCCGGCAACGGAAATATCGCTTACCAATTTCAGGGCCTATGCCCGCAATCGCGGCTCCGTGAATTGGAATTGCAACACCTACCACATCCATCGCAAGCTGTGGTGGCTCTTTGCCGTGGAATACGCCACATTCAATTCGCAAAAGGCATTCAATGCCGAACTTGATGCGAATGGCCATCGTCAGGGCGGTTTGGGCGATGGTGTCACTAACCTCAATTCTTCCAAGTGGAACACATTTAATGGTTATCATCCCGTTGTGCCTTGCGGTGTCACGAACTCTCTTGGCAATCACACGGGCATCGTGGATTACACCATGCCGACCGAATATGATGCCACAACCACCGTTGAGCATGTGCCGTCTTATCGTGGCGTGGAAAATCCTTTCGGACACATTTGGAAGTGGACGGATGGTTGCAAGTGCCTGATTCAGTCGGAAGCCGATGGTGGCAAGTCGCTTTTCTATGTTTGCGATGATGTTACCAGCTTCACAAGTTCGGGCATCGTGAATTATGAATTGCGTGGTGAATTGCCACGGACAAGTGGTTATGTCAAGGCAATATGCTTGGGCGAACATGGTGAAATCATGCCATCGGCCGTTGGTGGTGGTTCAACCACATATTTCTGCGATTACTTCTACACATCTATTCCCAATAGTGGAGTAAGTGAGCGCGGCGTGTTGTTCGGCGGTTTTGCGAATTTTGGTGCGTCTGCGGGCTTCGTGTCTGCGCATACGTATAACACGGCTTCGAATACGTATGCGAATTTCGGTTCTCGGCTTTGCTATTCCGCAAATCGGGCGGCCTAAATCGGCGCGAAGCGCACAAATCGAAATGTGACATTTTGAGTGTGAAATGAAAAAGAAAGGGTTGTCCGGTGTCGGCGGCGTGTTGTTCAGCGGTAATGCGAATAATGGTGCGAATGCGGGCTTCGTGTATGCGAATACGAATAACACGGCTTCGAATACGAATGCGAATATCGGTTCTCAGCTATGCTTGTAAAAATATAGTGCATACCGGAAACCTTGCCACAAAAACAATCCAATGGGGGTTGAATGAGTTGAGCAATCAACGGCAAAAAATTACATACCGAAAAACGGCTTTGGTAATGCCATAAGGCCATGAAGAAGCCTATTATTCAAGCAAACCAATGAAGCGAATTGCAAACCTTTTTGATAAGGTCATAAGCCTTGAAAATTTGCGCCTTGCGGATGACAAAGCCCGCAAGGGCAAGTTGAAGTCTTATGGTGTCCGTGTCCATGACAAGAACCGGGATGCGAACCTAATGCATTTGCATGAGGAATTGGTGAACGGTACATTTCACACTTCAAAATATCATATCTTCACAATCTTTGAGCCGAAAGAAAGGCAGATTTTCCGTTTGCCTTACTATCCTGACAGAATCT
>CAYQBQ010000140.1:0-2829 GCA_964415805.1 uncultured Clostridium sp. | reverse complement strand
AATGCTTCGTCATCCTCGCCAGGTTTTCGCCCCCAGTCATCATCGGGACTGCTTCCACCTCCGCCATGTGTCTGCGAGAATTCTATGGCATTATCAACAAAACCGAGGTATAAAGCACCAGCCACTGCAGCAATCTCGTTGCCTCTTGTTGCCATTTCACCAAGTATATTGCCAACAAAAGCCATCTCTGTCGCCTGATTAAATTGATACTGGGCCATAGGGCGTTGACTGAGTGACCTCGCATAATCATCAAGTATGTCCAATGTAGCCTTAGATTCTGCGACGGCTATTTGCCAGCCCATAGCCTGAAAATCTCGTATTACTCGTCCTTCCAGTGTCGGTTTATCTCTATTGATAGCTCGCCGGATATCATCATACTGGTGTTGCGCTTTTGCCTTTCTGTCAAGTAAGCCTTCTATATCATCCTTGACTTTTTCGAGTTCCATCTTCTCCTGTTTCTTTTCCTCCACGAATTCTACGATATTACTGAGCATTTGGTCTTTTTCATCTTCCAGTTTTGCCAACTCATTCTTAGCGGAATCGAGCTGCAGTTGGCGTTTCTGTAGCTTGGCTGCCAGTTCTTCATACTCCTGAGTCATCGGTTCAAGTTGCTGCTGATACATCTCCAGGTTATTTATCATTGTGTTGAGACCTTTGATCTTGGTTTCGGCACTTTTAATTTGGCGGTTCAGTTCAGCAAGCGTCATTGCGTTTTCACCGATAATCTTCTCTTGCTGCTTCAGCAATGCCTGTTGTTTATTCTCCCGATCCAGATCTTCCTTGTCCAGATGCCCTTTCTTCCTACGTTTCTTTTCTTCTTCTGTAAGGTCGGCAAAGAACTTACCGCGCTCAAGACCATACTTGTAACCCACCTGCAGGTGGTAATCCGTGTGTAGGCTCTCCATATAGTTTTTTCTATCCTCGCGCGTCATTCCGACCACACCATAGTAACTCACAGTAGCTTTTTTCTTCCGTTCCTCACCAGGCTTTACACGTCCTCGCTGTTTCATTTCAGCAACAGGTATCACCTGCGCCTGTGCATGGGGATTAGTTTCATCGAGGTGCACCTGAAAACCGATGACATTCTCTGCACCGTATCTTCGGCAGCACCAGTTGTAGGTGTCTATAGCCCATTTTTCTATTTCTGGCATTCTTTGAACGTTAGTATTTTTTCTTGACAGGTCGTAACATACGTCTTGCTCTGCGAAAGCCATCCTTCGCATGATGTCACGATCACCACTGAAAACTAAGTCAATGATACAGTTCGGTGCATTGTCAGCCCCCTGTTTATATTCCTTCCAACCTAATTCGTGAAGTCGATCATAGAGACGATTTGTAAGAGGTGTCGAATGACTACCGAGTGCGGTTATTTTCCCACCCGTTGTCACTTCGAAATTCAGATTGTGTCTGGTCCAGTCGTAATGATTATTCGAGTCGAGGTTTTTCACACGATATGTGTCTTCGTTCCAGCCTCTTCGCTCTGGTTCATTGCCTTGTGCTGCCGTATATGATTTCCGGCCATCGTGTTGTATTGATGCTGCTTTTGCCATTGTTCTTTTTCTTTTATCAGTTATTTCCATGAAAGGAGCTTGCTCCGTCCTTACCTCGGAGAGCGCAATAAGGATTTTTAAGTGAGGCTCCTGTAAGGGGGCGAATCTAAAATCCCATATTGTGCTTTGGGATTTTCTTTAAATCCCCTTTTCTGCGACGAAGTTAAGAAAGTCTTCCCGGAAACAAAAAATGATTCAAAATATATTCTTGATTTAACACTTTTACGACCGCAAAAATCATAAATGAGTTAAATCGAGACTATTATTCGGAAAGGAAGATAAATTACGAAGGAAATATCTATCTTCGCACCGACAAAATTATAAGATTATGGACACAAGAAAATTTAAAGAAATGAAGCTGAGTCAGCTTCTGAAAATTGAGGCAGAGACTGCTCTGCGTTTTGAGAGAGTTGGTAAGGAACCAGACCTTAGTACAGGACTACAATCTTCCGAGGTGGAAAACCGGTGGGTGTTGGCTGTTGGCATATCTTCAGCTATCACCGCCCAGGATATGACTTCTTTAGAACGGGAGTTCCCAGGATTTTCTATTTGCGTCACAGGTGGTAAGGGGAAAAATGGCGTGTTTGTGAAACTTGAAGCAGAGCAAGAAAAGTTCTTACAACTTATCCGTTTAGAACGCCCTGCTAATATATCGCCTTCTGCAACACCCAATTTTCGCTGAAGAGAGAAAAGTGATGCAATAGCAAGTACATTTTAGAACTGTTACCATCAATGGATAACAGCTCTAATGTTTAAGAATAAATCCCTGTATATATTCCGTGGTGGTCATGTACAAGTTGGTAAGCCCAAGTTCGATCAGATTATAATTGAGCAGTGGGAGTCTGACTACTGGTTTGGGAAAATTAGGGAGAAAGAAGGTATCTGGTAATGAGATTTGGAATGTACCAAAATCTGGTACATTATAATTTCATGGCAATTCCTTTGGTCATTTCAAATATTCTTCGTACCTTTGCATCCAAGACAAACAGGTAGCAAGATAAAAGGCCGCGATAGTGGCGTAACGTGAGGTCTCTGCCTGCTGTTGGTTCCTGGACATGAGCATGGTAACTGGCTCACTTCTTTGCAGGGTAAAGTCCAGACGATTTCAGAAGAACTGAAGGGAAAGGCCACAGAAGATCCTTAGGGGTTTTCTGTGGTCTTTTGCATATATACCCCTGTGATGCGTAGCGGCTCACAGCGAACAAATAAAACAAGAGTCATGCCATTCCGGCTCCGAGGTTCCGCTACGCCTCGCCCGGGGTGGCTTTATTAACTACAA
>CAYQBQ010000139.1:0-2847 GCA_964415805.1 uncultured Clostridium sp. | reverse complement strand
CCGTGACATTGTGTTAGTGCAGGAAAAAGAAATGAATCACCGTAAGCGCAGTTAAGAATATGGCAAAGCAATTACGATACAGAGGTGCTTTTCTAAGCCGCAAAGGTGTAGTGTGGCAGGTTGACATTTTGCAGGAAAACTATTCTGGCAATGTTGGATCACTTACCTTTGAGGCTGATGAGGCTTTGGTGATCAACTGGAAGCATACCGATAAGGAAGAGGTTATTTGCGGCAGTGAGGCGACGATTAAGATTGAAAGCCCCACTGATCGAGCCTATGAGGATCTTTATACGATTGAGGTTGGCCGAATCCGTATGGACGTTTACAAAAATAATGCCCTGTATTGGAGTGGAGCGTTAGACCCAGAGTTTTATGAAGAACCCTATGAAAAGGCCCGTTATTACGCCGTTACTTTGACATTCAGCGACTTTGGCATACTTGACAGACTGAAATACAACCTGTCAGGGATGCAGACCCTACAGGCCATTTTGCAGGATGCCATTACGCGCACAACGATAAATCACGGTGGCATAGATGCCGATACCTATTGCACCACTTACTTTGAGACGGGAGGCACTAAGGCAAATTTGGCAGCTTTGGCCGTGCGGAGTGAAAATTTCTACGATGAAGATGCAGAACCCAGCACCCTGAAAGAAGTTATTGAGGGTATCATGCAGCCATTGGCATTGAGAATGATACAGCGTAACGGAAAGGTGTATGTGTACGATCTAAACGGCCTGTATAGTCTGGCACCAAGCAGGGCTATAGAATGGGACGGCGACAGCCAGACAATGGGAGTTGATAAGGTGGCCAACAATGTAAAGGTTAGTTTTTCCCCCTATTCGTCTGCCGAGTTGATGGACGGTAATTTGGAATATGGTGGTGAGTATTCTGTGGAAGATGTGAATTTGGTAGCGGATCCCGGAGCCTCATATTACTCATACTATCCTGATTACTCAGATGATCACAGGCTTAACGGTAATTGGGATTACAATCTGATCAACTTTACCATATTTATTAGCGCACAGGGCAAAGGTTTAAGATACCTGAATCCGGGTGCAAGGTACTGCCATATTCTGCCAGTAGTAGGTGGCCCGTCTGAGTGTACGGCAATAGCATGGGATTTCATGTCAGGTGGCCATGGTGCAATTACTACAGGTTGGCCCAAGCATATTTTACAACCTGGTGGCGTGACAAAAGAAAGAGCCACACAGGTAATGCAGACCAACAGAGTATTTTTGCCCAAATTATCCTCAGAGGGTGAAAAGTCCTACTATGTGCGCCTATCACTTGAAATGCTCTTAGATGCTCGCTACAATCCGTTTACCGATGGCACAAACGATGGTAACGAAAGCGGCAACTATGACGATATGAAAGTTTGCACCGGGTGGGCGTTTGTACCCATTGCCGTGAATCTGTACGACGGGAACGGAAACGCCATTTGCCACTACGTCAACAGCCACAACGCCAAAGGAGCCTGCAAAGGACATTTGGCCTATGCCAAAGGCAGATGGGAAAGCGGCCAAGCCTCATTTGGTGACGCATACCTGGAATATTATGACCCGCAGGACGTAGCCGAAAGTGCAGGCATTTTAGGTTGGAAAGCCAATAGGCATTGCATAGGCAGGCCCAATTTTGTGAATATCAGTATTTACGATAGTTTTAAGAAGATGGCAGACGGCGAGTATATACCATACCCAACGCAAGGCGGTTATCTGGAGATTACCGTATATACAGGCGTACAGTGCTTTGACTATGATAATGTAGATACGATTTTCCACGGTTTCGACTATGATTGGGATGCTTGTAAACGTTGGACACGGAACGGATTATATGGAAAAGCCAGGTGGTTACTCTATAAGGCTCCAAAGGTTGAATTGGTAAGAAATAACCTGGTGTTTGCAGCCGAAGAGTTGGACGATGTGGAATATTCGGGCTATCTAAACAGAAACGCCAAAGAAGAGATCAGCATTGACACGATTTGCGGAACGGCTAATAAGGTTTGCCCCACTGCCAAGGGTATTTATTGCCGGGCATCCGATAACTTGCAGATCCAAAAACTCAAAAGGGCAGGCGTTACGGATCACCCCGAAAAGTTGCTCATTGGTACGCTTTACAGCCAGTACGCAGACCGTCATACCACCTTAGAGGGTGAGGCAGTCATTGACACAGGCGCATTGTGTAAGTACACCGAACGGAACCAGGCAGGCAAAGTGTTTATGATGTCTGAGGAACAACAGGACGTTATCACAGACACCACGCAGGCATTATATACAGAATTAAGCCCCGACGAGTACGAGGCCATTGAACCAGTCAGTTAAAGCAAATTTCGTATGAATAAGCATTATACATCAGTAACTACCAACAGAACCCCGCGCCCACGTAGCAAAAGACTACGTGAGCAAGGTATTGGCAGTGCTAACAGCACGGTAGTTTTGAACGCTGAGACTGGAGGCAGCAGCACACCGTCAGGCGACGGCCACACCCATTCTAATAAGGCCCAATTGGATCAAATAGATACCGATGAAAACGGCTATGAGTGGCTGACCAGGTTAGTGGAAAGAACGATCACCGATTCTGATACGGGAGAGGAAAGAACCGAATACGTCCAAGTCAAGGAAAAGGTTAAGGCAGGTGAGGCAGACCACGCCGCTTTTGCCCATGACTTAGACCCTAACAGCCCGGCAAACGAGAGGTTTTTAAGCCGCCTGTTAGATGACATTGCAGCCGGAAACATTACATTTCAGCAGGCTATCTATGTTTTAGGTGTAGCCGTATTCAGAGGCGAAGCACACTATGGTACTTTCATCAGATCGCTATATGCAGGATCGGGCGCAGGTATTGACC
>CAYQBQ010000138.1:0-2852 GCA_964415805.1 uncultured Clostridium sp. | reverse complement strand
GCTGGAAGATAGTGGACTTGTAACAATAAAATGCCTCCTCGCCAATTTCTTCAACTCCGTCAGGAATATGAATGTCTTTGAGATCATTGTTTCGGAAAGCCTTACTGCCGATTTTAACAAGTCCTTCTTTCAGCGAGAGTTCACCTACATCGGCATCACCGAAAGCCTCATCTCCAATAAATCGGATGGTTTTAGGTAAATCTGCCTTCTTGACTGACCTACATTTTGCAAAAGCCTTGACTCCGATGCCAACAATAGTGAGAGTCTGCCCATCATCTCCTGTAAATGTTTCAGGCAGAATGACTTCTTTATATTTGTTATAAGCTTTCTTCTTCGCTACAATTACAGCAAAGTTGGGTTTTTCCTTAACTATTGTATAATAGTAGAGCTGTCCGTTAATTTCGGCTGAATGTATATCAGTGCTAATGGATGCCAATCCGTAATCTCTATCAGTTATTTTTACTTCATCACTCGTCTGCGCAGACAATGACAGGGTTGCCATCATAAAGGCAAATAAAAGACTTCTTGTTTTCATAATCGTATCGTTTTAAAGTTTGTTGTTTTATAAATCGAAATCACCTAAACTAAACACATCATTGGGATTGAGTTTTTGCCCCCTCGCTTTGTCAATATAATCTGGCTGCCAGGTGCGGACATGAATCTGTGGCATGTCTGGGTTTCTGAAATCCCAAACCATGAAGACATAACCCTCATCACTATAGCGTGCCGTGTTCCACTTCTGATGCACTGTGACACCATAGATACCATGGATAGTAGGATGCTCTACTATAACGACATCATCAAAAGTCACTTTGATATAGCTGTTACTCTTGAATGCTTTAGCCAGATTATCGAGATACTGCTGCTTAGTCTGAGTAGTATAGATGACTTTGTTTCCAGATGGCATCACCTCTGATTTGCGTACCTTCACCACTTTACCTGTAATAATCAGCGCATCGTCACTAAATACCTGACGAAGAAACTTTAAATCTTTTTGGTTATAAGAGGTGCGGAAATGCTCTACATAGTCAAGTATCATCATACGATCCTTGATATCTGTCACTTCATAGTTTTTATTCTGCATTTGCCCCATGCGCAACTTACTGTATAGTTCCGGATTGATGGTATAATAAAAACTGGTGATGACACCTTGCCGATTGAAATTAATCACTGCCTCCTGATAACCTAGCTCTTCCCCGCCCTCAGCACTATTGACAATAAGAGGAATGCTACGCACCTGATAGCCATTATAGGTAGTCAATACTCGTTCAACGATTTCTTCCTCGACACAACGGAAGCGGTCGTTTTGCCATAACTTGTTCAACTCATCCTTGGCATCTGTATCCATATAAGACACAGGGAAATTCAATATACCCAAGTTCTGTTCATGCGAACGGTTAATTTCGGTCATTACAGCAGAGACTGCCTGCTCCATCTGTTGTTTGAGTTGTGGATTACCGATGCCGTCATTGATGACCAGACGTACTTGATTGTACGCCATTGAATTCATTGACCATTGAATCACGAATGCTAATAAGAGAAGTTTTTTCATATTGCTCATACATTTATTTTTCTTCATTCAACCTAAACCATAAAGCACCACATCCCCGATAATTGCGAATAGTGTCATCTTTTCCTGTTTTCAGATTCTTGCGGATATCTCCACCTTTACCTAACAAGGCTCGAATATTACCAGCAGGATCGTAGACAATTAAATAGCACACTTCAGGGTCTTTTGCTGTAGCATATTTACCATAGTCTATGATCTTACCCTCTTCTTTAAGAGGTTGCATGATATCTTTTAGTTCGAAGAAGTTCTTAGCATCTTTCAGGCGAAGAAGAGCATCATTCACTCGACGACCGAAGAATCGCTGCATAATAACATTTTTGACACTATCCGTCACCAATGAATCCTTCGGCTGTCGCACTTCCACACTGTCACGATTCAAAGAATCAACTTGAACTTTATGAGAGTCTTTCAGAAGAGACTCTTTCTTGACGTATGCAAAAACACGGAACATATTGGCACGGCGCACCCTGATCGTTTGAGAGAGACCATTGATCTCTGCTGCCGAAGATACTTTAAGCTTCTGATGTTCACGCTGTGACCAGTTCAGCACCTCCTTCTGTAAGACCTCATAAGCCAAAGAAGTTGCTTCTTCTTGTGTTGCCATAGTAGCATCACCGTAGAGATAATCTGGATTCTTCTTGATGCCATTGATCTTCTCTAACTGCTCGTCCATGGCATCAGCAGCTATCACCATACCAAAAGCCATTATAATAGATATTAGTCTTTTCATCTCTTGGCAAATGTTTTAGAGTTTGACTTACGATACTTGGCAAACATGTTCATCACATTATGGATAGGGACATAGGGATAGAGTCGTGCCTCAACAACACCCTGGTGCTGCTCTATGATATTTGTTGGGATAGTAACAGTCAACACATGATTATAATTCTCCGCCTGATTATGAGCTAATACAACGGCTTTGACTTTTCCATCATCAGAAACGTGCTCTATGCCGAAGTACAATTGGCAACCATTATCTGAACAGAAAGAAATCCATTGTCTGAGGGGGATCTGAAACACCTTCTTTTGGAATCCATAAGAGATCTGGGTGATATTGATATCATACATCCCTTTCACATTGGTACTAAGCATCATATTAGCAGCGGTCTCTGCCGGATACTTCTGACTTGTTACCAATTGTCCACCCTTGAAATATAAGCGATTGGAGAAACATTCGTTAATGTAACTTTCACCACGATTGTCATTATCCAAGGTTTTCTTGACAACTGTATTTTGGATATCTGACAAAAGATTGTTTTCAGCTTCTATCTTATTTTCCCCA
>CAYQBQ010000137.1:0-2878 GCA_964415805.1 uncultured Clostridium sp. | reverse complement strand
TCAGCTTTAGGAAAATTATATCATGACTTAAATAGTTTAGTTAGATTAATAGATATGAGTGAAAGATTTAAAACAGCTAAAAAACAATTAGATGAATATTTTCGAGATAGCGTAGAAATAAAAATAATAGATAAATTTGATAGAGTTCAATTATCAAATGTAATATTTTCATATACACAGGATTCAACTAAAATTAAAATACCAGAGTTTATACTAAAAAAAGGAGATAAAATAAGTATAATGGGAGAATCTGGACAAGGGAAGACAACTGCTATGAATATATTAGCAGGATTGTATTCTTTAGAAAAAGGAGAACTTAAAATTAATAGTAAAATACAACAAGATTCTAGGCTAGATTTGGTGTTTGTATCGCAAGAAGTGGATTTATTTGATTTAAGTATTAGAGATAATTTGTGCTTAGGAAAGAAAATAGAAGATAAGAAAATTTTAGAGCTATTAGATGAAGCAGGATTAATGAGTTGGTATAAAGAATTGCCAGAAGGATTAGATACTATGGTTGGAGAGAGAGGAATAAAATTATCGGCAGGACAAAAACAAAGACTAAATTTAATAAGAGGCATTTTAATTGACAAAGAATTATATTTCTTTGATGAGCCAACATCTAATTTGGATAGTATATCAGAAGAAAAGATAATAAATATGATTGAAAAATATTTAAAAGATAAAACTTATGTCATAGTTACTCATAGACCTAAACTAAAAGAATTATGTAATAAACACTATATTTTTGAAGAACACATTATGAAAGAAGTGGTTAATGTATAGAAAAATACTACTATATTATGCAGATATAGTAGTATTTTTAAATTTATTTATAAATTTTTGTAAATTACAATATTTTCTATTTAAAATATATAGTACTTAATTTCTTTAGTTCAAACTTAAATTCATCAATTTGTTTGTCAGTATAATTATCTCTTAATTTTCTAGCTTTTTTTGACCATTCTTTAAATTTCTTTTCAGTAAATTTTTTTTGATGATTATAATGTAGTCCATGCATTCTTTTATATTCTCTGTTAAATTCTTTTAAAATTAGGCTATTCGCCACTTTTTCTTTTCGTTTATTTAATGCACCAATTTCCTTACAAGTTTTCCCAGTGTCTAAATACAAATTGTTACAATATTTTTGGTCATTTCTTCCTTTTTGATTAGGATTATTACTGCTAGTAATAGGAATGAACAATCTACCACAATTTTCACATTTATTGATAGTAAAGTCATTTTGAATCACCTTAAATAGTTCAAATCTAATTTGTTCTTCTGCATTTTGTAATTCATAAACTTCTTCTGCTACAATATGTTTTTCTTTTATTATATTTACTATATTATCTACATCCAATTTTCTTTCTTCTCTTGATAATTCTGTATCACATATATATTTTGTTTTAAATTTACTATCAAGGAAGAGGGCATGGGCTGGTTTGGTATTAAGATAATGTATGTCAAAAACTCTTCTAGTTTCGTATAAAAATAATTTTTCTGGAATACTTAAATTTCTAACAAGAGAATTATTAGAATATTTGCTTATCAATTCTAATCTTTCTTTTAAATCGGTTTTTTTATCAATAAGGTTTTCTATTAGTAAATCTCGTATAGTTTCAAAGAATTTTATATATTCCTTATGTTTTTTAGTTGATATTTTATCTATTTTTTCTACCCATTTTAAAAGTAGAATTTGCGTAGTATATTCATCTTCCTCAAATTCTTCAAATATTTCATTAGGATAATATTTTGAATTATCAATAGGAACTCCTATTTGTGATTTATATAATAGATCAGTTCTAAATGTTTTAGTATTATATGTTTTTACAATTATATCTATTAATACTTGTGTATAGAAGTGAGTATATGGAGAGAAATTCAAACAAGCTCTAACTATTTGAAACATTTTAAAAAAACAATCCATATTTTCATCTTCAGAATCAGTTTCTTTAGCATAACATACAAGTTCTATTAATTGTGTATACATAGATTTTAATTTATCAAAATCTTCATTATTCATAATAGCAAATTCATATAATTTATCTCCAATGTTATATTCATAATTTCCTAAAGCACCAAAATATTCTCCGAGTATTTTTTATTATAATCTTATTGTTGTTCAGTGTGAAATTAGTTATCATATCAAGATTACCTCCATTTACAAAATAGAATATAGCTATTTCAATTTTTAAGTTATCTATAGACTTGCTAAATTTTATTTACAACATTATTTTAGCATCTTATAATCAACTTATCAAGATAGAAAATAATATTTCAAAATAATTATTTTCTATCAACAGTACATTGAAAATTGAATAGCAAACTATAAGTACATATAATGATACTTCTGTCTGGCTAACGTGATGTAAAGGGGCAGTTCTGCATGGCAGGAATGAGGGCAAATCTCATATGGGTATTTATTTACCACTTATGGTTTTAGTAATAAGGACAAGAAATATAGCAATATAATTTAAAGATGGAAAGGTAGGTGAATATTCTGGAAAAAAAGGAGATAAAGACTAATAAAAAAACTAAGGATAAATTGCCATTTGCAGTATTTGTATGTCCGAAATCTAACAACGATGAAACTGAAGATTATAAACAGATATTCACCGATATTATTTCTGACAGGATAAAGCAAAAATATAGATAAAAAACAAGAACAAAATTTCGTAAAAGTATTGCGAAATAATTAAAGATATGATATAAAATATAAGGTAGTTGCAATGAGAATTTAGAAAATGAACTTACAAGAATTTGTTACAAGTTCGAAACGAAAGAAAAGGATGAATTAAATATATTATAAATTTTAAATGATTGAAAGAAAGACACCTGGTAAAATGTCAAGATAAAAATTAAAAAAAATTTAATTTTT
>CAYQBQ010000136.1:0-2899 GCA_964415805.1 uncultured Clostridium sp. | reverse complement strand
ACATCCAAGTGTAAGTGATGGCATATTTGTATTGTATATATCACCTATTGCTCCGTGTGTTGATGGAGAGTTTACTATTATTCTTCCTGCTTTCATTCTTTCTGAAAATTTTAAAATCGTATCATTATTTTCACTATGAATTACTGCAGAATGTCCAAGTCCTCCAAATTCTAGTAATCTTTCGGCTTTTAAAATTCCTTCTTCTTCATTTTCAACAATGTAATATGTTAAAACTGGACTTAGTTTTTCTTTTGAAAATGGATATTTTCTTCCTATTCCTTCTTCATATACTACTAAAACTTTTGTGTCTTCTGGTACTTCAAATCCTGCTTCTTTTGCTATTGTATATGGAGATTGACCTGGTACATGTGATTTTAGTTTATATCCATATTCTTCTGTGTATTCAAACATTGAGTTTTGTAATTTTTGTTTTTCTTCTGGATTTACAAAATAACATCCAGCTTCTCTCATTAGTTTCTCAAATTCTTGATATATTTCTCTATCTACTAAAACTGCTTGTTCTGAAGCACATATCATTCCATTATCAAATGCTTTTGATAATACTAAATCATTTACAGATGTTTTTAATTTTGCAGTTTTATCTATATAGCATGGTACGTTTCCTGGTCCTACTCCTAATGCTGGTTTTCCACATGAATATGCTGAACGCACCATTCCAGTTCCACCTGTTGCTAATATTAAGTTTACATCTGGGTGGTTCATTAATAGTCTTGTTGCTGTTATTGATGGTTCTTCTATCCATAATATACAGTTTTCTGGTGCTCCAGCTTGAACTGCTGCATCTCTTAAAATTCTTGCTGCTTCCGAACTGCATTTTTGTGCTGATGGATGGAATCCAAATATTATTACATTTCTAGTTTTTGCAGATATTATTGATTTGAACATTGTTGTTGATGTTGGGTTTGTAACGGGTGTTACTCCTGCAATTATTCCTACTGGTTCTGCTATTTCTACATAATCTTCTTCATCATTTTCATTTATTACTCCAACTGTTTTTTCGTATTTTATACTATGATATACATATTCTGTTGCAAACATATTCTTTGTTATTTTATCTTCATATATTCCTCTTCCTGTTTCTTCTACTGCCATTTTTGCAAGTTCCATATGATGCTCTAGCCCTGCCATTGACATTGCTTTTACTATATTATTTATTTGTTCTTGGTCAAGTTTTAAATATTCTTCTGATGCTTTTTTTGCTTTTGCTACTAGTTCATCTATCATCTTTTGTATTTTTTCTTCTTCCAAATTTTCTGCCATAAAATTTCCTCCTTAGTATTTATTTTATCCTATTTTATTATATATTATTAGAAAGATTTGTCAACTTCTTTTTTATATAAAAAAAAAGGTATTTTTTATATAATACCCTTTTAAAACAATTTTTTCTAATATAAATATTTTTGTGGATTAACATGTTCTCCATTTATTCTAACCTCAAAATGTAAATGTGGTCCTGTAGAATTTCCTGTACTTCCAATTAGAGCAATTATATCTCCTGCTTTCACTTCCTGCCCTTCTCTTACGTACATTTTACTAGTATGGGCGTACCATGTTTCCAATCCATTTCCATGGTCTATTTTTACTAAATTCCCATAAGCTCCATTATATTTTGCAAAAGTAACAGTTCCATCTGCAACCACTTTTATTTGTGTGCCCTGACTTGCTGCTATATCTAATCCTGTATGTCTTGATGATCTAATGCTACTACTAACACCATATCTTGATGAAATTGTTCCTGTTACAGGTAATGTTGCTATTTTAATTCCATTTATATTTGATATTTCCTCTGTTGTATCTAAATCTAATTTTGATATTATATTTTCTTTTGCAACTTCCAAAGTGTCTATATTAACTTCTTGTAAATTATTAGTTGTTTTTTCATTTATAGCAAGTGTGCATGTTCCATTTGAAATTTCTTTTATATTGTTTACTATTTGTTCTGCTGTTTCTAGATCATTAACTTTTTCTATAATTTCTTGGTCAGATGCTATTTCATAATATTTATATGTTATATCTAGCTCTTTTTGTATTGCAATTACAATTTCACTTTCATTACTTTCTTTTGTTTTCTCAACTAAT
Source organism: uncultured Clostridium sp. (assembly GCA_964415805.1). Taxonomy (GTDB): domain Bacteria; phylum Bacillota; class Clostridia; order TANB77; family CAG-508; genus CAG-269. Next base: position 799 of record CAYQBQ010000136.1, on the reverse strand, counting down.
TTTAACTCATATTCTGGTGATTTTGATAGTTCGACTTTTTCTATGTTTTTGTTTTCAATATTTTCTATATTGTTTGTTATTAATTCATTTAATGCTTTTTTGTTTTCTGTATATCCAACTTTTTCTCCAGAAATTTTTACTTCATACATTGGTTTGTATTTTATTATTACTATCGCGATTATAAAACCAAAAGTTATCAAAGTTATGTTAAAAAACTTTATTAATTCTTTTGTATAAAATTTTAACTTTCTTATACTAATAAAATTCACTCTCCTTTTTTATTTCTTAACGCGACTATTCTTTATTATACTATATATTTTGCACATTTTCAAATTATGTATGCATTATTTACGGTGTTTTCATAATTTTTTTTCGTTTTATATGCCTGTTTTTCTGTTTTTTAATTATTTTACTCTATTTTCCTTGTTTTTCCTGTTTATCTCTTTGTTTTTTATTATGTATACTTATCATCTTTTATATCCTTTTAACTATTTAGTTTATTTTTGTTGTTTGGTTACTTCAAAACTTATGAGTTAAATGGTATATTATTACATATAAGATAGGAAGGTGATAAAAATGGCTATAGACTATAGTGTTATAGGTTCTAGAATAAAACAAGCAAGACTTGCCAAAAATATGACTCAGGAAGATTTAGCAGATAAAATTGATATCTCTGTTGCATTTTTGAGTAGGGTTGAAAGAGGTAATTCTCATATGAATTTAAAAAGATTAAACCACGTATGTGGTTTATTAGATGTTTCAGCAGGTTATTTGGTAAATGGTGCTTCGAGTAGTTCCG
>CAYQBQ010000135.1:0-2959 GCA_964415805.1 uncultured Clostridium sp. | reverse complement strand
GGGGTGCGTGGATTGAAACCCCGAATAAGCCATGAATTACACCCCCGAAACACGCATCATTGACCTTACCGTCTCACAGCTTGTGGAACTCATTGAGAACACCATGAAAGCGACCAGGACGGAACCCGAAAAGGAAAAACGCCTTGTGTATGGCATCGCCGGCATCGCATCGGTTTTTGGATGCTCGATCGCAACTGCAAACCGAATCAAGAAAAGTGGCGTGATAAAGGATGCCATCATGCAGGACAAACGCCTGATAATAGTTGATGCAGACAGGGCGGTGGAACTTTGGAAAGAACACAAATCTATTTAATAAAAATCTATATGAAGCAAGTTATCTTAAAATCAATCACCCTTACCAATTTCAAGGGGGAAAAGGAAAGGACAACGGCATTCAATTCTGATGTCACCACCATCAAGGGGGCAAACGGTCTCGGAAAATCCCGCCACTTCGATGCATTCATTTGGCTTCTTTTCGGCAAGGATTCGGCCGACCGCAAGGATTATGAAATCAAGACCCGCGTGAATGGTCAGGAACTTCACAATGTGGATGCCACGGTTTCCGCAATCATCATTGTGAATGGTGAAGAAATTACCCTGAAACGGTCATTGGTCGAAGAATGGGTGAAGCCCCGCGGCAAGGCCGAAAGGGTTTTCAAGGGCAATCGCACTGATTGTTGGTGGAATGATGTGCCGGTGAATGTCACCGAATATGCCAAGAGGGTATCAAGCATAATTGATGAATCGCTTTTCAAGATGCTCACAAACCCGGCTTTCTTCGTGAACATGGACATGCAATTGCGCCGTGACACTCTCTTATCCCTTGAACAGACATTGACGGATGCCGAAATCGTTGAGAAAAGGCCCGAATTTGCCACATTGCTTGACAAGATAAGCGGCAAGTCATTGTCTGACTTCAAGAGAGAAATTGCGGCCAAAAAGCGCCTTTTGAAGCAGAATCTTGCGGAGATTTCCCCGCGTATTGACCAGACAACAAAGATGAAGCCGGCGGCGGATGATTTCGCGGCCATCGAAAAGCGGATTGCCGAAATTGATGCGGACATTGCGGCCGTTGATGGCCAAATCGCGGACATCACAAAGGCCATTCGTGCGGCCTATGAGGAAGAAAGGCGAAAGGCTGATGAAGTCAATGCCCTCAAATCCGAAAAGCAAAAGTTGGTTTTCAATGCTCAATCCAATGAGAATGATGCGGCATTCAGGGCCAATCAGTCCCGGCGTGAACTTGCGGCCGAAATTCGCTCCAAGAAGAATGAATTGGATTCGGTGCGCCGGTCAATCAACACCCTTGAAAACGAAAAGGCCGAAAAGGAAAAGACGGCAAAATATGTTGAAGTGAAAATCACTGATGGCCGCAAGTCTTGGGGTGTGGAGAATGCCAAAACCTATGATGGAAGCGACATTTGCCCGGTATGCCATCAGGAATTGCCGGAAGATGCAAAGGCGGCCGCCCGCGAGAAATTCAACGCATCCAAGAATGCAATCCTTGCATCCATCACAAGGGATGGAAAGGCCAATGTTGAAAGGCTCAATGCGCTGAAAGCCGACCTTGCGGCCATTGATGCAAAACTCAAAGAGACCAGGGGCGCGGAAGCCGACCTTGATGCGGAAATCAAGGCGAAAGAAGCCGACCTTGCGGCCATCGTGGAGACAAAGGCAAGAACCATCATGGAAGCCGATGTCCCCGAATGCGCTGAAATTGACAAGAAGATTTCCGCCATCGAAGCCACCATGAGCAACGGCAATACCGGAAGCCCCGACACATCCGCCTTGTCGCAGAAAAGGCCGATTTGGGCGTTGAAAAGGAAAATTGCGTGAAACGCCTTGCCGCCCGTGATGCCATCGCAAAGGCTGATGCTGAAATCCAACGCCTTGCCCAAGAGGAAAAACGCCTTGCGCAAGAAATCGCGGGCATTGAGGGTGAAGAAATCGCCATCCAAGACTTCATCCGTGTCAAGATTGAGGAATGCGAAAGCCGCATCAACAGCCACTTCCATTTCGTGAAGTTCAAGTTGTATGACACAACAATTGAGGGCAACATCTATGAGGTTTGCACCCCTCTTTGTGACGGCATCCCTTATTGGTCTGCAAATTCCGCATCCCAAGTCAATGCCGGGCTGGACATCATCAACACCCTTTGCAAGCATTTCGATGTATGCGCCCCCATCTTCATTGACAACCGGGAATCCGTGAATGAACTTATCCACACGGATTCGCAAATCATCAATCTTGTGGTGACAAGGGACAAGGAAATCATCGTGGAATAAGACCATGTGAGCGCGAGGGGGAACGGCAACGGAAAATCCGAAAGCAAGCAACCGACCTAATCCCCCCGCGGTCTCACTCAAAAGATAATCAATAAACCATTATTCAATTCTAAAACCTTATGGCAAACAACAATGATGTGGCGGTGGTTTCCGCCGTTGAGAATCAGAAAACCGTGACCTACAAATCCGCGGGTCAGGATGTGACATTGAGCCGCACAATCGTGCGCAACTACCTTACCAAAGGGGCAACCAATGTGGAAGATGCCGACATCGTGCAGTTCATTTCCATCTGTCAGTTCAACCAACTCAATCCGTTCCTGAATGAAGCCTACCTTATCAAGTACGGCAATCAGCCGGCGCAGATGGTTGTGTCAAAAGAAGCCCTCTTGAAGCGGGCCGATGCTTGTGAGAATTACGATGGTCTGCAAGCCGGCATCATCGTGCTTCGTGGCAAAGAGGTCATTGAGGTCGAGGGTTGTTTCCTTGCCCCCGGTGACACACTCTTGGGCGGATGGGCAAAGGTGTACCGTTCCGACAAGAAATTCCCCTATGTGTCCAAAGTGAGCCTTGCCGAATATGACAAGAAGCAATCCTTGTGGAAAGAAAAGCCATCCACGATGATTTCCAAGATTGCAAAGGTTCAGGCGCTTCGTGAAGCATTCCCCGCACAGCTT
>CAYQBQ010000134.1:0-2959 GCA_964415805.1 uncultured Clostridium sp. | reverse complement strand
GGTATTTATCTCAAAGATTTGGAATGCCTGACCAAAAAGCAAAAGCCATTTTGAATGATATTGGAACAGAGGAGTTGGCACACTTAGAAATGGTTGGAACAATAGTGCACCAATTAACAAAAGATGCATCAATAGAAGAAATAGAAAAAGCTGGATTAGGACCATACTATACAGACCATGGTGTTGATGTGTATCCTCAATCAGCAGCGGGAGTACCTTTTACAGCAGCATATATTGCAGCAAAAGGTGACCCAATTGCAAATTTACAAGAAGACCTGGCAGCGGAACAAAAAGCAAGAGCAACTTATGAAAAACTAATAGATTTATGTAGAGATAATCCAGATGTAGTTGTCCCATTAAGATATTTAAGAGAAAGAGAAGTAGTACACTTCCAAAGATTTGGTGAAGCACTACGTGGAGTTCAAGATAAATTAGCTGAAAAGAAATTTTATATGAATGATTGTAAATAAACAAAGTCCCCAAGTAAATTTATTACTATGGGGATTTTTGAAATAATGTAAATAATTTACAAAACAAACATTGACTTTACATAATTTAAATGATATAATAGTCAAGCACTATATAAAAATATATATTTAAGAAAAGGATAGGTGATTTTTATGTTACAACATTCAGGCAAGGTTTTTTTCAGAGTTGCTGCTATCGACAGAGTTGAAGGTCATAATCCGAAAGTCTATCTCGATATATACGAGAGAGACAGTCAGCGGTTAATAGGACAGATCAGATTTAATTCTGATCCGACATATTCAAAAAAGAGAGAAAATATTCGTATGTCTTTTGATGTTCTTAAACCAGCGATGATATCACCATTAAATGGCGGTTCACAGCTTCTTGAGGACATTGTAGTAGGTGGAATTCTGTGGATGATTAAAGATAATCATTATACATTTCCATTTATCCCAAATGTTTATATGGTTATTCATCCTTACGAACAGGATGAAGCTGTAATGAAAGATATAAACAATAAAATTTTCGAGATACTGGGCAATGTCGGAGCAAAGTGTGAAGGAAATCTGATCAGAATTTCAGGAAATGATATTAGATACGAATACGTATCTAGAATAATTAACCGATATTAATTAAAAAGACCATAAACCAAAAAGTTTATGGTCTTTTTCTAATAATAAAAATTGACAAAAAACCACATAGATATTAAAATATAATTAGGTGATAATATGAAAACAAAAGAAAATAAAATAAAAATAACATTAAAAATGATAATATTTTCAGCATTCAGTTTTTTTGCAATATTATATTTAATAATGTTTTATAATATGTATTTTCCAGTAAATAAATCATATGCAAAAGAAACAGACGCAAAACCAGAACAAGAAACAAAAATAAGCAATGCAGAACAAATAGACATAGATAAGATAATAAATCAAAATACGAACGAAGGACAAACAGAACAAATAACAAAAAAAGAAGAGGTACTCGAATATTTAACACAATATAGAACAAATAAAGAAATACCAAAAGGAATATCAGTAGTAGTACAAGAAGGTATGCAGGGAAAACAAGAAATAACGATAAAAACAATATATGATAAAGAAGGAAATGTTGTTTCAGAAGAACAAGTAGGAGCAACAATAACAAAAGCATCGGCAAACAAGATAGTAGAAATTGGAGGAGCAAACTACACAAACAATTATAAAGTAAAAGTAGGAGATAAAGTTTATATAACATCAGACATTTTAGCGGTTTGGTCAGAACCATCTGAGGAAAGTAGAAAAATAACAACATTAAAGCAAAAAGATGAGGCTAAAATATTAGAGATAACTCAAAACTGGTATAAAATATCGTATGAAAATACAGTAGGGTGGGTTAAGTCTGAATGTACAATATATATAAATCCAAATAAGAAATCAGAAACAGAAGAAAAAACATCAAATAATAAACAACAATTATTATCAGGTATAACAATTAATATGCAGTTAAATAAACCAAGTGGTTTAACATTAGAACAATTTAAAAAGGTATTATCTGATGAAAAGGATAAAAACAAAATATTTGAAAATAATGCAGAATATTTTTATTATATAGAAAAGCAATATAATATAAATGGTCTATTTGTAGCAGCGGTTGGAATTCATGAAAGTGGATGGGGAACATCAAAAATATCTCTACAAAAGAACAATTTGTTCGGATATGGTGCATATGATTCAAATCCATATAATGGAGCCTATGAATTTACAAATTATTCAGAAAGCATAGATTTAATTGCGAGAGTATTTGTAAAGTATTATTTAAATCCAAATGGTACAAGTATATATGGTGGAGAAAAAGCAGCTGGTACTTATTATAATGGACCTACGTTATCTGGAATCAATACAAAATATGCAAGTGATAAAAATTGGGCAAATGCAGTTTTTTCTCATATGAAATATTTGTATAACAAGTTATAAAAATATTTCAAAAATTTCTTCTAATAATATGTTTGGAAAATCACAAGAAGCAAAATCAAAAACAGAAGAAGCGGAATATGAACAAACATATAGGTTCTGACATTGCAAATTATGAAGAAAGTCAATTAAATGATGAAACAAATGTAACATATAGATGGAAATAAAATTGATGATAAAAGAGAATTTGAAGGATTAGATGGAGAAATATTTTAATATATAGAATATATAAAGTTACAAAATAATTGTATTTTGTAACTTTTTTTCTATAATAAATGATGATTTATAAATGGATTGTTGTAATTGGAAAAAAATACCAGAAAAAAAGTGTTGACTTTATGTTTTTTGTATGTTATTATAAGAAAGCATTTGGCGAGAAAAATAGTTTAAAAAAATAAAAAATAATTTAAAAAAATTTTAAAAAACTATTGACAATAATCGACATTATATGCTATTATAAGCAAAGTGCTTTGAGAATAACTTTGAGAAAGAAAATACAAATGAAATTAGTAATGAATTAAACAAAAAACAACAAC
>CAYQBQ010000133.1:0-2966 GCA_964415805.1 uncultured Clostridium sp. | reverse complement strand
TACAAATATGTATTTTGTGTTCATTGTTAATTCCACCTTTTGTTTTATTTGCAAAGTTTTTATTATTTTTATCTTTAAATTAAAAAAAGATTAAAAAAATTGACCTGCAAATTCAGTTTTTTTTTAATCTATATTTATATTTTATCATTTGTTAATTAATTTAGCAAGGGGTTTTTTCTAACTTTTTTAAAAAGGAGAAAGCAAGGAGTTGCATTTGCTTTCTCCTTGCTTTAATCATCAAAGCAATAGTATTCATTGCCTATTTGGCAATAAATACCAGAACCCTGTCTAAATTCCGCTTGATAAACTACATCAGTTGGAATTTCGATTTCTATAGTTCCTTCCAGAATTTTTCTGGCTACCTCTATAGATTCGTCGTCAGGATCGTTATATATTCTCCCGTTACTCACTGTCTCATATTGACCTGGGGAAAATATAACTTCTTCAATAGTCTCTGCCTTAAAGCTTGAACTATTTACTCTGTTAATAATAACTAAACCACACATAGCCTTACTTTCGTAAGTGCTATCTCCTACTTCAGCTGCTATGACATGACTTAGCCAAAACAAATCATCATCTGAATAAGTTTGTTTCGCTTCTTCCGTTGGTGCCTCTGTTACAACCTCGGTTTCAGCTTCAGTTGTAACTTCTGTTGTTACCTCCGTTGGAGTTTCCGTTGAAGTTTCTTCTATTGGAGCCGCCATTTTTTTTGTAACAATTTTGTTAACCTCAATAGTTGCCTTAGTTTTTGACTCTTCTTTAGAAGAATAATATATTTCAAAAGCCTTAGCTATCCCCATATTTACTTCAACTTTAACATCTTCTGTTGGAGTTTCTTCTTTTTTATTTTTTTCACTTCCAACATTATTAAGAATTCCAATAATAAAAAATATGGTAACTATTATCCACATGCTTACTATTATTCCTAATTCATTCCTCCTTTTACTACTCCGTTGTTTTTTCATTGTTGCATTTGTTTCTAACATACTTATTTTCTCCTATTCCTCCCTTCTGTACACAAAAGAGATCTTTTTACAATAATTTACAATTTTATTATACTACTTTTTATGTCAAATTGCAAATTTTTAAGCAAAAAATCTCATTAATTTTAAGTTTTACACCTAATATTAATGAGATTTTATTAATAAATATCTATTCTATTGATTTGCTCCATATTGGCTATATAACCAAGATGTATAATCAAATGGTGTTAAAGTTTCTGGTAATCCATAGTCAATGCCATAAGTTTCAACTTTGATTGATGTTACTTTTGGTGCATTTACTGGTGTACTAACCTCTGCATTTTCTGATCCTTCTTGTCCTTCAGCTACTTTGCACTCAACATTTTCTATTGCATGAACAACATCCATTCCTTCTATTACTTTTCCAAATGCTGTATAATAACCATTTAGATTTGTATTTTCCTTAGTCATTATAAAAAATTGTGAACACCCTGAATTATATGATTCTTTTGTTAAACTTGAAGATACTTGTGAATAATCAGCTCTTGCCATTGCTAATACCCCTTCTTCAAATTTTATTGTATTTGTTACTCCATTTGATATAAATTCACCTTTTATTGTATAATCTTGATTTGCACCATCATCTTTTAAATCGCTTATTTTTGCACCTGTTGTTCCATCACCATCTTTTGAACCTGCTTGTATCATAAAATCTTTTACAATTCTATGGAAAGTAGTTCCATCATAAAATCCTCTATTAGCTAATGCTATAAAATTTGAAACAGTTTCTGGTGCTTGGTCTGGATATAATTCCATTTTTACAGTTCCAAAGTTTTCAACTTCCATTGTTACAATTGGATTTTGTGCTTTAAATGTTGCTTTTTTATAATACCCAAATCCAACAACTCCTATTAATACTATTATAGCAATTAATGCTATTACCCAAATTATTTTTCCTAAATTTTTCATTTTTCTTATTCTCCCTTCACTACTCTTTGCTTCTTTTGTTACAAATTTAAAATATATATTTGATTATATAGCAATTTATTCAAACATAAATTGTTCTTGCATCCTTCTTAATGATTGCTTAATTGTTCTAGCTCTTACTTCTCCAATACCATCAACCTCATCTAAACTCTCTATGTCTGCTGCTAGTATGTGTTGAAATGATTTAAATGATAATATTAAATTTTCTACTATATTAGATGGCATTCTTGGTATTTTATTTAAAATCCTATATCCCCTTGTATATACACCAACTTCGTCATAATTATCAAATGTTTCATATCCTAGTAATTTAGCAACTGTTCCTTCTTTGGTCATTTCCTCATATTGTATTTTTGATAAGTCTTCCATAACTTTTTCCGATGTTCTTTTCTTTTTTCCTTTAACTGGTGCAAGATAGTCCTTTATTATTAATGCCTCTTCTTTTTCTAGTCCACCCATTAATTCTTCTAATTGCATATTTACTAGTCTTCCATCATTTCCGAGTTCATATATTTGCCTTTTAATTTCGTATGAAATTCTTCTAACCATTTCAGCTCTTTGTATTACATCTATAACATTTTTTAAAGTAACTATATCATTAAATTCATATTCATTCAATATACTTAATCTATCATCAAATACTTTTCTATATCTTTCTAATGTTTGTATTCCTTGATTTGCTTTATTTAAAACAGCATTTGTATCTTCAAGTATATATCTAAAATTCCCTTTAAATATTGTTATTATATTCCTTCTTTGAGATATACTTATTACTAGTTCTCCTGTTTGTTTTGCAGTTCTTTCTGCTGTTCTATGTCTTGTTCCGGTTTCTCTTGTTTCTATTTCCCTTGATGGTATCAATTGTGCATTTGCAAATAAAATTCTTTTTAAATCACCACTTAAAACAATTGCTCCATCCATTTTTGCTAATTCATATAATTTTGAAGATGTATATTCTTCGTTTATATAAAATCCACCATCTACAATTTCCTTTATCACATCATTATTATCAGTTAT
>CAYQBQ010000132.1:0-2968 GCA_964415805.1 uncultured Clostridium sp. | reverse complement strand
CCAATTTTATATATTGCAAATGTATCAGAAGAACAATTAGACAATGCAGAAAATGATGAATTAGTAAAACAAGTGAAAGAATATGCATTATCAGAAAAAGCAGAAGTAATTCCTTTGTGCGTGAAAATAGAAGAAGAACTTTCTGGACTAGAAGATGATGATAAAAAAGAAATGCTGGAAGCATTGGGATTAGATGAATCTGGACTAGACAAAGTTATAAAAAGAAGTTATGATTTGTTAGGATTAATGTCATTTTTGACAGCAGGTGAGCCAGAAGTAAGAGCATGGACAATAAAAAAAGGAACAAAAGCACCACAAGCAGCGGGAAAAATACATTCAGATATAGAAAGAGGATTTATAAAAGCAGAAGTTGTATCATATGATGATTTAATAAGAGAAGGATCAATGGTAGCGGCAAAGGAAAAAGGATTGGTTCGTTCAGAGGGAAAAGAATATATTATGCAAGATGGAGATATTGTATTATTTAAATTCAATGTGTAATATATGTAATTAGATTGTAATAAAAATGTAAAAAAAAATCGATTAAAAAGTATTGACTTATTTTAATATAAAGTATACAATTTATTTAGATAAAAATTGTACTTAAGAAAAAGTGGTATAATTATGTTTAGTTGTAGAATAATAAATATAATAAAGGAGAGAATGAAAAAATGAAAAATTCAAAATTAGTAAAAATGGTTTTAGTTGTGATGATTATTTTAATAATGATATTAGTTGCAGGTCAAGTATTTGCAGAGACAGATTTAACACCTTCTTTAATGGGAGGTAGTTCTTCAGGTGGAGTTAATGTTTTAGATATTTCAAATACTCCTAAAAATAATACTGTAAATAATGCAACAAATAATACAATAAATAATACTGTATTAACAACAAATAATACAAGTAATTATAATAATACATCTTTACCTAAAACTGGTATAGAAGATTCAGTTCCAGGAGCAATTTTAGTAGTCGTTTTAGGAATATCAGCAGTATATGCATACAAAAAAATGCAAGATTATAAAAATATATAATTTGATATAAAATTTTAATAAAGGAATTTTTTAAAATTCCTTTATTTTTTATTATAAATTGTATATAATAATTAAAACTAACACAAAGGAGAGAATATACAAAATGAACAAACAACAAGCAAAAAAAAGAATAGAAGAATTACGAAAAACAACGGAATACTATGCACAAAAATATTATGATGATGATGCACCAGAAATATCAGACTTTGAGTATGATATGTTAATGGTTGAATTACGTAATCTAGAAAAAGAATATCCTGAATTTATTTCTAAAGATTCATTAACACAAAAAGTAGGTGGACATGTTAAAGAAGGATTTGAAAAAGTAACACATGAAGTACCACTTCAAAGTTTGCAAGATATATTTAGCTTTGAAGAAGTAGAAGAATTCTGCCACAAGATGGAAGAAAAAGCAAAAGAAAATGGAATAGAAAAAGTAAAATATGTAGTAGAAACAAAAATAGATGGATTATCATCAGCACTAGAATATAAAAACGGAAAATTTGTTAGAGGTGCCACAAGGGGAAATGGACTTGTTGGAGAAGATGTAACTCTGAATTTAAAAACAGTTAAAACGATTCCTATGGAAATAAACGATAAAATAGATATAACAGTACGTGGAGAGGTATTTATTTCTAAAAAAGATTTTGAACAAATGAATCAAGAAAGAGAAGAAAATGAAGAAGAATTATTTGCAAATGCACGTAATGCAGCGGCTGGTTCACTTCGTCAATTAGACAGTAAAATAACAGCAACAAGACCACTTGATATTTATATATTTAATGTTCAAAAAATAGAGGGAAAAGAATTCGACTCACACTTTGAAGAACTTGAATATCTAGAGAAACTTGGATTTAATGTAAATCCTGTTCGTATACCATGTGAGGCAATAGAAGAAGTAAAAGATGCAATTAGAAAAATTGGAGAAATGAGAGAAAACTTAACTTTTGGTATAGATGGAGCAGTTATAAAAATAGATGATTTAAAATTCAGAGAGATACTAGGAACAACAGTAAAAACACCAAGATGGGCAATTGCATACAAATACCCACCAGAGCAAAAAGAAACAATATTAAAAGATATAGTATGTCAAGTAGGAAGAACAGGGGTAATAACACCAATGGCAATACTAGAGCCAGTAAAAGTTGCTGGTTCAACAATATCAAAAACAACATTGCACAATGAAGACTTTATAAAAGAAAAAGGTTTAAAAATAGGTGATACAGTAGTTATACAAAAAGCAGGAGACGTAATTCCTGAAATAGTAAAAGTTGTTGAAGAAAAAAGAACAGGTGAAGAAAAAGACTTTGAAATGCCAAAAGTATGCCCAGTATGTGGAGCAGAAACTATAAGAGAAGAAGGAGAGGCAGCAGTAAGATGTACAGGAATTGAATGCCAAGCAAAATTGTTTAGAAACTTAGTTCACTTTGTATCAAGAGAAGCAATGAATATAGATGGACTTGGAGAAAATATAATTCAACAATTATTAGACAGAGAATTAATTCATAATATATCAGATATATATGAATTAAAATTTGAAGATATAGCATCACTAAAAAAGAATGGAAAGAAATTTGCACAAAATCTAATAGACAGCATAAATGTTAGTAAAGAAAACGATTTATATAGATTAATAACAGCATTAGGAATAAGACATGTAGGTGGAAAAGCATCAAAAACGCTAGCCAGAAAATACAGAACAATGGACAACCTAGTAAATGCAACATTTGAAGAACTAAGTGAAATAAAAGACATCGGTGAGGTAATGGCAAACAGTATTAGAGAATTCTTTTTACAAGAACAAACAACAGACTTACTTGAAAAACTAAAATCGGCTGGTGTTAATATGAATTGTTTAGAAGAAGAAAGCACAGATAAAAGATTTGAAGGAAAAACATTTGTATTAACAGGAAGCTTAGAAAAATATACAAGAA
>CAYQBQ010000131.1:0-3004 GCA_964415805.1 uncultured Clostridium sp. | reverse complement strand
GGCATACCGTCTACGAGCGCACCTATGACCACAGAAGCGGAGAGGAACTGCTCAGACAGGTGAATGAGGTGAGGGACAAGATGTTCTCATAATCCGATGTCTCCCAATGTCCATATGAACCCGATCGATACTGTCATTCCATCTTCTGGATCGAAACCTACACCTGTAAGCACTTGCCAGCGCTCAGGCCCGATTCCGGCAAGCAACGTCACCGTTGGATCGATCTTGAATCCGTCGAAGCCAATCGGATTGGTCATAAGCGCACCAAAGTGCAGGTGCCATCCATGCGCCCTGTTCATCCTGTCCCAATACAAAGGAGAATTGTTGTAAAGGTCTCGGTACTTGTTCCTTTCCGTCGTTATGTCGGAGAGAACCTTTTCCGTTGATTGCGCCTGCTTCTCTTTGGTGGCTATCTGCTGGTCCTTGATCCTGATGGTTGCTTCCTGCGTCTTTATCTTGTCCTGAAGGTCTGACACCTGCTTCTTGTACTCTGCATTCTGCTGTCTTAGCTCTGGATCAGTCTCCGCAGGTTTAGGCTGTGGAGTGGAGACTGCCTGCACGGCATTGCTTGTGGCCTCCACGACCTGCTGTGCCTTCTGCGGATGAATGGCAAAAAGAAGAAGAGCTAATGTGAATCCAAGCAGAACAAGCAGAAGCACGATCTTCCCTTTTGGCAGTTTCGGAGTCCTCACGGGAATATAGTCCTTGTAGTCGTTCGGGTCTAGGCTTTCCATCACTCGACCTCGCATGATTGCGTCTGACGCATGGGATTCCTCACTGAAGAAGCGAACAATCCTTCAGGGTAAAATATCGCGCGGATGAGGAACGTGAGCATCATGACGATTATTTTTCTGCGTATCATCTTGAGCATGGCAAGTCTCCTTCACGAATAGAAGCCAGTGTGTCGGCACTGGCAGAGAATTGAAAACGCTTTGTTCCACATGCCATCCGACAATGGCTGGTTCCTCACAGCTTTCTGATGATGCCGACGCCAAAGCGTACATTGTCCGAATTGAACTCTCCAGCATCGATCGACTCGTTGAGCTTGCCGTATCCGACAGAGAAAAGAGCGTCCCATCCGTTTTTCCCTACACTAAACAGCAAATCCGCTCCGATGTCTCCGGTGATGTCGACGGTTCCGAATGCCCCGATGCCTGTCTCCAATCCAGTCTTTCCGTTACGTCTCTCGATCGCGTCTGCGAGCGCCTTTGCCGTTGCGTCATCAACCTTCTTGCTCTCGTACACCTTCACGGATGCTTCGTACAGCTCCTTGTCGACGTCTTTCTTCGTGACCACCTTCACATCGTTCGTGGTGCCTCCTGCGTTCTTCTGCCAGGGATATGCGAAGAGCGGGGAAACGCACATGGACACAATGACAACCAATGCAAATCTATTCAGCTTCATTTACTTGCTCTCCTTTTTAGCCTCGTCGGCCTTGTCAAATGCCTTCACATCCTCGAAGTTGTAGCTTGTCATGCGGCTCGCAAGAAGCTCGATGTAGGGTTTTACCATCTTGTCGGCAGTCTCCCTGTCAGACGCATCCTTGCTTCTCTTCAACTCGAAATAATTGGCCTTGCGCGCATCATCAAACGGACGCCCGTACACAGAGCCATCCTGATACCTATCGTTAGTGCAGTGGTAACGGCATACGATGCCAAGGTACTTAACGAGTCTCGGCTGATCGCCCTTTCGAACAGCCTTCGCAATGCGTTTTGCGTATTTCCTCCGCATGTATTCGTCAAACGCGACATTTCCCATGACCGACGGCAGGTAGACCTGTACGTAAAACGTCAGCGAGCCTGCATACAGCAATGCGGATATGATTCCAAAAATCCATCCCCTCAACGCGCTCGACTCGTTCGAGCACGCAAACGCGCCAAAGAACCAAGTTGCTACCAACACTCCTGCAGACCATACATAGTCTTTCCAATTGAGCAACTTCCTCATGTCCTTGTCGGCAAGCTTTGTCTCGAAGTCTTTGATGACTGTATAGATGGCCACAACGATAAGCACCTGTGTCGCCAGCCACATGAGTTGCTCGATGCCCATACCCCACGAGAACGCGTATGCGCACCCAAGCACAACAGTCCCGATTACCACAGCAGAATCAGTTAGGAACTTTTTCATGCTTTCCTCCATGTAACTGAATACATTGTACCGAACAAGGAAGTATAAAAAATGCAAACTTATTGCAGTTTTATTGCAACGATGCTATTGACGCATCAAACCACTTGAGCATCCTTCGTATCGTTGATGATTCGTGGGCAATGGTGCTCTCCGAGCAGGCGTACTGCTTGAGGTCTTTGTCCGTCTGGAGCGAGTCGTATACTTGAGCCAATGAATACCCATGAAGGTAGATGAGATTGAATATCGCACGCTGGCGGTCTGTCAGATGCAGGGAGTCCCGCACTTTCAAGACCTCCATGTAGGAAGCTAGCGTTTTCAATTCTTTTGGCGTCATGCTTTTATGATGGAGCAAAAGACACGAATCGTCTACCTTGCCGGAAGCGACAAAAGAAGAAACAATCACTACCGGCAAGCGTAAACATGTTGATTCTGAAACAGGTCAGTACTTTGTTCCAGTTATCTCTTCGAATTGTTCTTTTGTGATTGCGTTTTTGACCACAGCCATGCGTACACGCTCGATGCTCCATCTGCCGGTCTCGTACCATCCCTTGATTTTCTCAAACATGGCTCTCCTCCTCATCTTCGACAGATAAGTCAACTCCTTGTATCATCGCGAGATACGCGATATCCGCTTCATTCTGCAATGCGACAGATGCCGCATGCTCACGTTCTGCCTCGTCGTGCAGATTACCTGCCATTCTGTACGTCATTTGTTCCTCCATAATTCATTCTGATATCGATTCAGCCTTTGCTGAAGATGCCATGTATTTCCATGATCGAGATGAGCCTCGTATGACCGCAGGCATTCGTCAGCCTTCTCCTTGCTCGCGACTTTGGCAAGTCTTGCGAGCTTCTTGCGCTCGTGCTTGACCGACTG
>CAYQBQ010000130.1:0-3022 GCA_964415805.1 uncultured Clostridium sp. | reverse complement strand
TACTGTTAAAAAATTAATTGAAAATGCAGCAAAATAATTTTAGCGAAAGGGTATTAAGCTATGAAAGAAATTATAGAAACTATAATTTTAAATCTTGTTGATAATAAAGATTCAGTTGAAGTAACAGAGAAGCAAGATGAAAAATCTGTAGTATATGAAGTAAAAGTTGCAAATGAAGATATGGGTAAAGTAATAGGTAGACAAGGAAGACTTGCAAAATCAATAAGAACTGTTGCAAAATCAATTGGTGCTAGAGAACACAAGAAGGTTTCTGTAGAATTTATTGATTAGTAGGAGTATAGTATGCAAGAATTTTTGGAAATAGGTCAAATTGTTAATACATTTGGAATTAAAGGAATGGTTAAAGTCAAACCTTTTACAGATGATATTACTAGATTTGATGATTTAAAAAAAGTATATGTCGAATCTAATAAAACTAAAAAACAATATGAAATTGAAGAGGTAAAATATCATAAAGATATGGTATTAATTAAATTCAAAGGGATAGATAAAGTAGAAGACGCAGAGCTTTTACGTAATTCATATTTGAAAGTTAATAGACAAGATGAACCTGAATTAGAAGAAGGTACATATTACATAGTTGACTTGATTGGATTAGATGTTTATTCTGATGAAGGAAATTTACTTGGAAAATTGGATGATGTTTTTAATAGTGGAAGTTGTGACATATATGTTGTAAAAGATACGCTTGGAAAACAGTTATTATTACCTGCAATATCTGATGTAATTAAAGAAATTAATTTAGATGAAAAAAAGATAGTTGTACATTTGCTTAAAGGTTTAATTTAAATATAATGGAGGTAAATCTCAATGCAATTTGATGTTTTAACACTTTTTCCAGAGATGTTTGATATCTTAAATGAAAGCATTATTGGAAGAGCAAAAGAAAAAGGACTAATAAATGTTAATTTAATAAATATTAGAGATTTTTCAAAAAATAAACACAAAAAAGTTGATGATACTCCTTATGGTGGTGGTGCTGGTATGGTAATTCAACCAGATGTTGTTTATGATGCATATAAATCTATCATCAAAAACGACGAAGAATCTGAAAAAACTAGAGTTATATATATGTCACCACAAGGTAAAAAATTAAACCAACAAAAGGTGGAGGAACTATCAAAACAAGAACACTTAATTCTTCTATGTGGTCATTATGAGGGAATAGACCAGAGGGTACTGGACACAATAGTTGATGAAGAAATTTCAATAGGTGATTATGTATTAACAGGAGGAGAGTTACCAGCAATGGTATTAATCGATTCTGTAAGTAGATATGTAGAAGGTGTTTTGAAAGACGGTTCAACAACAGAAGAATCATTTTCACAAGGACTTTTAGAATATCCACAATATACAAGACCAGAAGTTTTTGAAGACCAACAAGTGCCAGATGTATTACGCTCGGGTAATCATCAAATGATAGATAAATGGAGAAGAGAGCAAAGTTTGAAAAAAACTTTAGAAAGAAGGCCAGACCTTTTGGAAGAAGTAGATTTATCTGATGAAGATAAGAATATTTTAGAAAAAATAAAAAATGACGTGCCAAACCAAGTAGGCACCGCTCATAAAAAATAAATAAGGAGGTAAATTCTAAAATGGATATTATTAAATCAATAGAACACGAACAACTTAAGAATAAAATACCAGAATTAAAAGTTGGTAATACAGTAAAAGTACATGTTAGAATTAAAGAAGGAAACAAAGAAAGAATCCAAGTTTTCGAAGGAATTATAATTAAAGTTCAAGGTGGAGGAGTTAACCAAACATTTACAGTAAGAAAAACATCTTACGGTGTTGGTGTAGAAAAAACATTCTTAATCCATTCACCATTAGTTGAAAAAGTAGAATTAGTTAGAGTAGGTAAAGCAAGAAGAGCTAGATTATTCTATCTAAGAGACAGAGTTGGTAAAGCTGCTAAAACTAAAGAACAAATTGGTGCTAGAATTGAAAATAGAGAAATTACTATAAAAGAAGATTTAGTAGAAGAACCAGTTGCTGAAGAAGTTAAAGAAGAAGTTGTTGAAACTCCAGTTGCTGAAACAACAGAAAATAAAGCTGAATAATAAAAAAACTCACATTTTTGTGAGTTTTTTTTGTAATATTTTTGTAATAAAAACTAAAATAAAATGTAATATTAGACAAAAGTTGAGTATCCGCAGTATGTTAAGTGATATGAAAAATTTCCTATATTTACAATAACAAAAAAAGATAGTAGAGTAAATATAAAGATTATTATAAAGGAGAAGAGTGGCTAAATATGATGAAGAAAAAGAAAGGAATTGTTCTAATATTAATAAGCTTGATAATTGTAGCTATGGTTGGAATAATATCATATAATTTATTTAAAAAAGATATATCAACAAAACAACTACAATCAGGCGTTACTAGTACTGTGAATGCGGATACTGAAGTAAAAAATTATACGCTTACGTTTATTGATCGTGATAGTGATAGGAAAGTCGAAATATCTGCATCAAGTAGTGATACAATAAAATCAAAATTGGAGGTTGCAGAGCAGAAATTTAATGATATATATTCTGATTCATTTGCAACTTATAGAGAAGATGGGTATAAATATGAATTTTCTAAAAGTGATGATATAATAAAAAGATGGAGTACAAATGAAAGTATTTGGGTTCCAATTACAAGTGCTTACGTGGGAGGAAATAGTACACTTTATGCAATGTATGATAAAACTCCTACAACAGAAAAATTCAATTATAAAATTGATTTAATTAAGGATGCTGTAACAGGTGGACCAACAGGTGTAACAAGTGGACCAAATGCATTATATATAGTGAAAAATACAGGTAAAATATATACTGATCCTAGTTGTGAGAACAAGGATGAAGTAGTAGATCATACAGTTAAGGTTCCTACAAAAGAGGGATATATATTTAAAGGAACTTCAGATGGAACTATTGATTTAAATGGAAGAGTTAACGTTGATTATTTGATAAATCGTAGTAAAGTAAGAGATAGAAAAGAGAATGTAAAATGG
>CAYQBQ010000129.1:0-3025 GCA_964415805.1 uncultured Clostridium sp. | reverse complement strand
GAAGTATTAAGAGTTTTTAATGCTTGAGGTAAGATTTTATTATTATAGTATAAAAATTAATTGGATGAGTGAACTCTTCTGGACTGTGAGTTTCTACCTTTCCAGAATTTGGATTAATACATTCATAGGAAATAACATTTCCATTACCATCTCTATTGTAATCTATTATGTTAAGAGCATGACCATATTTCTTTCCATCAGCAGATTCTATATCAACATAGACGAACACTTGCCTTCCAACATCTATACATGAAGAAATCGAATTTATAGCACAAGACAAGGTTCTAAAACCACATTCATTCATAAATGTCCTAATTTCATTGCTTTTGATCCCAACATTCTCGATATCTGCCCCATATTTTTCTTTGAATTTAGCAATGTATTCTTTTTGAAGTCTTTCTGCTTGTTCTAAAGTGAGTTTCTCCGCATACATCTTTATGTTTGCCATAACAGCAGGGACACAACACAACTGGCAACTTTGCTGAAGATATGCTTTTGTTTTAGAATCGTCCTTGTCTGGGGTATCAGACTTTTCATTATAACCAATTACAATATCGTCCTCCCCCCAATTATCGTCATCGTAGTTATCATTGTCATCCCAATCATCATAGTCTCTTCTCCACCAGTCGTTATCATCATCATCGGTTGAGTTATGGTTGTCATCATTGTTGTCTGGCGTGATTACTACCTCTGGCAACTCAATCCACCAAGCATAGTCGTCATCGTCATCCCACCAGTCATTATCCCAATAATCGTACCAATCGTCATCGTCATCGTCCCAGCATGCTGCACAAGGCATATTAACGACAAATAAGAGCAACCCAACTGACAAGGTAATCATCTTAATCCTATTCATGACCACGGACAGTTATCACCTTCGAGTGTCTCTCGCTTCTATTTGATACACTGACAACATAAACGCCTTTGGCCAAGGTTGTTGGGACGGCTATCGTGGTATTCCCGTTTAGGACATGGTGGATTCCTAAATCCTTTGTAATCAGCCCTGAGACAGAACTGACAGAAACTCTCAGATCCTGTTCACCAGTGGCACGCAACTCAATATTTAAACCGCCTCTGCGGTAATTGGCTGTCTCTATATTAAACGTGGAATTATCAAAATTGTTGTTTCCAGTGCCAATATTATGTAGCACAGCAAGCATTGGTTTCCTAAAACTTCTCGTTTTCCTGCTATATGAGCGTATTTCCGCAAAAATAACATCTTTCTCCTTCTCAAACTTCGAACTCGTCATAACCCATGGGAATTCCATCTGATAGGTTTTGTCTTTCTTTGAGAAATAGCGTTTACCATCATATTCTGGTGAGTATTCTGTCACCAGGGAGTCACCCGTATAGTACTTCATGGCAATACTGTCACCATAGTTCTCTATCTCCAGACGGACTTCCTCCTCGTCTACAATAGTCTTTTTCGACCAGTCATAGGTATAAACCGTGCCCGCAAGCGTTCCTTGCAAGGTCTCAGGGGCAAGGTTGTTGACAACTTTGCGCATTCCACCTTCGTTGATGACTTTTTCCCTTACATGTTTCCACTTTCCTTTTCGGCTTTGTCTCTTTTTTATGGAGACCAGAAGGCTATGCTTGGTCACATCCACCGTCCAACTGTTACCGTTTCTGGAGGCGCGGTTGTATTTCTCCCTCGCCTTGTCAAAGTCCGGCTCCCCGTCATAGCCGTTAGCATAGTATGAGGCAAGCAGGAAACTGGCACCGGGGTGCTTCAACCTCTCACTCTTCTCCAGATACTCCACAGCCTTTTTGTAGTTTTGTTTCACACCATGTCCTTTGTACAATAAGTATCCGGCACCATAGTAACCCTGGGCAGATCCAGAGTCAGCCGCCATCTTGTATAAGGTATATGCCGCACGCAGGTTCATTCTGACTCCCAAGCCTCGCTGGTACATCAGGGCAAGGTCACACCTTGCGCTGGCATCTCCTTGCTTTGCCGCCTTGTTAATAAGACGGAAAGCCTTTTGGTAGTCCTGTTTCACACCATCACCGCTAAGATACATCTTACCAAGCCTGTGCATGGCTTTAATGTTCCCTTTTTGGGATAATTCACGATAAATCTGTGCTGCCTTTTGCGGATTTGGATCACACATGATTCCATGTTGATACTTCTTCGCAGCATTAAGCAATTGTTTATCAGACAAAGAATCCATGGGGACTGTTGATGCCTCAATCCTCAAAAGGAAAGTAATCCCCAATAAAAGTAATAGTAGTTTTTTCATGATATCATTTTATTTACCATTCCATTGAATTTTGCCTGAGATAAACTTCCCGTAGCCTTTTTGCTTCTCTATGTTATTACTTGCTTTGAGGACTGAGGGTTGGATCGCCTTAAGTCGACTTATATTGTTCTTTTGCTTTGCATAGTCATATTTGTAAGTGAAATAGACAATCTTCTCAAGCATTAGGTATTTGTATATGTCCTGATACATTGCTGATATTTCAGCCTCAGAGTAATTGCTTTCTTCTGTGAGCAGAGATAATTTATAGTTTGTTTTAGCGTCAACCTCTGGAGCAAATACGATATTGCAATACTCTGCGATTTGCTTTTTCGAAAGACTCCGTATGAGTTCCTCATGATATTTTTTTTCTATCTCATATTTCTTGAAAGCCATGTCTTTTTTGTCCCATTTTTTTGTTCTTTTTTCATGGCTTAGTCCCGTCCTCTGTTCCCTTCTATTTGACAGGGCTTTGTGAATACTATTTTTCTGAGTAGAATTCAACGAAATCACATCTTCTAACTCTTGAAGTTTACTGTCTTTCTCAGCCGATGATACTGTCTGAGCGGACAAACTAATGGTTAATCCCATTAGTGTAATGTAGCATAATAATCTTTTCATACTTTTCATACTTTTTATTTTATATTCAATTATTTTTCGGAGTGCAAAAGTACAGAAACAGGGAGGATGTACTATTATCTCAACCGTTTCTTTTTGTCGAAAAGTGAAACAGTAGGTGTTTTATTCTTCACAAAATATTTTGTTATTTTCCTGAAAACGTATAA
>CAYQBQ010000128.1:0-3056 GCA_964415805.1 uncultured Clostridium sp. | reverse complement strand
CGCGCAGGCAACGAACATCAAGCTGCGTCAGCTTCTCAACGACTACGACCAGCGTCTGGAGAGCATACCAAATACTGGCGACCTGTCATGCCGTGAGCTGCGTGACCTCCTTGAGCGCATACCAAACACATCATCATCGCCTACCCTGCAGTCCGTAGCCGATGAGTACTGCCAGCTTCTCATCCGTGAGGACAGGCAGAGCTACGCACGCATCATATATTATATGACACGGAAGTTCCTCGCATACACTGGAGGTGACATCCTGCTGTCGCAGATAACCACCGCAACCGTTGACGGCTACCAGCACTACCTCCGACAGCGTGGCACCTCACCGTCCTACTCCACCATGTGCATGACGAATATACGCACGCTTGTCAACCGTGCCGTCAAGATGCAGCTCGTCCGTTATGATGTTCATCCCTTTTTATACTGGAAGGCTACGAGGTCAGAACCGAGGGAGCTGGATATCCCTGTGGAGGATATGCGTAAGATGATAGCCTACCGCACCAGTTACAAGTCTCGTCAGCGAGCCGTAGACCTCTTCCTGCTGTCCTACTACCTCGGTGGCATCAACCTCATAGACCTCATCGCCTATGACTTCCGTGACTACAGGGAGAAACGTACCATACGCTACGTCCGTCACAAGACCAGATACAAGAAAGCAAGCAGCCAGTATGTGGAGTTCACCATACCAGATGAAGCCTATCCGCTTATAGACCGCTATATGAATCCAAAGACAGGACGGCTGCTCGACATACCAGACAGCCGCTACCGTTCCACACTCAACTATATAGACCTCGCACTCAACCGCACGGCGGAACTTCTTGGCATAGACCGCCATGTGAGCTACTACACCGCACGGAAGTCCTTCGTGCAGCATGGCTTTGAGCTCGGAATACCTCTTGAGACGCTGGAGTACTGCATCGGGCAGACGATGAAGCAGAACCGTCCAATCTTCAACTATGTCAAGATAATGCGCCAGCACGCAGACGCTGCCATCCGTCTGATACTTGATAACGTGAGACCTCCCCAGCCTTCACAGGCGGAGGAGGTCTAAAAACATATATACTACTAAAACAACAACCTAATCTACCAATCGGGAACGACAGCCACACCCGCCATCACTCCCCATGACCCATGTACAGGGTCATAGCCAGCAGTGACGGCTGGGCGCACCTTTATTGAGAGACCGCCCTTTCTCATGTAGACAGTCCTCGTCACGATGCGCTCCAGCGTCCTCTGCCTTGTTATGATGCTGTCAAGCCGTGGGAAGCTGTCAATCCTCGCACCGCTGACGTATGCCGTGTATGTGGAATCATCTGTGTATGTCCGCTGCATAATAGGCAGCACCCTTTCCCCTGTGACAGTGTCATTCATGAAGCTGCTGTCTGGTACTCTTACATACCTCGTCACCATCTCATAACTTATATCAGGAACAGAATCGTGTAAGGTGTCCCACCTCACAGTTTCCACCGTGTCCGTCCGTGCAGGCAATGCCCTCGTCTTATACTGCCAGATGTTCAGCAGCACCGACACCATCAGCAACAGGGCAAGCGCAATATATGTAACGTTCCTCATACCATTCTGTATTCCGTCGCTGCGTCGAAGCAGGGACAAGCCTTGATCCACTCACTCGGCTCTATAATGCCGTTACCATTCAAATCCTTAGAGAAATCCCTGTGACCTCTGATGCGTGCCTTCGGATACAGCTTCCTCAAGTCCATAAGCAGCAGCAGCAGGGCTGCCTTCTGCGGCTCCGTGCGTGTGTCCTTCGGCTTTCCATCCTTGTCAAGACCTCCTACATAGACCAAAACGATACTGTGTGCATTGTGACCGCTGACGTGCGCCCCGCTGATATCCACGTCACGACCCAGATGGCGGTTGCCGTCAAGGTCTATCACATAGTGGTAGCCTATGTCGCTCCATCCGTTAGCCTTGTGTATCCTGCGTATGTCCTCCACCGTAAGAGGCACACCCTCACGGGACGCTGTGCAATGCAACACGATATCCGTTATCTCACGTCGTGACTTCTTCAAGCCGACGATCCGTGAGAACATCACAGCAAGTGTCCTCGCACCGACGATGCCGTCATCCGTCAGTCCGTGTTCCCTCTGCCATGTCTTCACGGCTTCCTCCGTCAGACTGCCGAAGATACCATCCGGGTAACATCCGACCGCCTGCTGTATTCTCCTCACCATCGCTCCCTTTGAGCCTTTCTTGTATAATTCCATAGTCATCATAGTTATTTTGTCAGAAAAACGGCTTTAAGCCGATAAAATCACGCTGCCTTACAACTTACCAACAGAGCGAGGAAAACCGCCTTAAATCGGCTTAAAATGCGTTCTCACGCTTTTCCCAACGCTCACACCCTCGCTGGCTTAGTAACAGGCATTTGCTCTCCGTCCAGTAGGGACACGTCCCCATCGTAGGCTTGCCACGCAGGGATATCGTGTGGAATGCCATATACGGCTCACACCATCGGCACTCTCCACACCTGCCCCTCGGCTCATCCTCTTGCTTTCTCCCTCTCCGCATCAAGATACTCCGCTATGGCTTGGGCTATCTCCTTCGGGTCACTCCTGTGCTCCGCAATAGCCTTCGCCAGTTCCGTCACCTCACGCATCTCCCTGCTCTCCTTAGCATCCGCAGGCTCCACGATGCTCTTAATCTCAATAGCCGCCACGAACAGCACGGCTATCAAAGTGAACAGCGGGAACGTGTAGCAGTCCCACTCATTGAACTTCCACAGGAAGACGAACGCTCCTATCTGAATAGAGTCAAGAACCATCATGGCAAGGATGGCATTATAATAACGTGCCACCTTGTCAACCGTCCGCTTCATCTTGTTGCTGCATATCCTGTCACCACGTTTCTTCGCCTTACGGATGCCAGCCCAATAGTCCAGTGCGATGAATACCAGCGGTGTGAACAGCATACCCACCACACCGAACAGAAGCCATATCAATTGCTCACTTATCTGTTGCATATTTTTTATTTTTTTTGGTTAAAGACAGCCACCGAAGCGGCTGCCTTTTGTATTGAGTTTTTACAATAAC
>CAYQBQ010000127.1:0-3058 GCA_964415805.1 uncultured Clostridium sp. | reverse complement strand
GAAGGAAAAGGCCAAGACCGTAGAATGGATTGATGATACTCTGGAACTGCTGAAAAAGCAGGAACCGAAGACCATCCTTGATATAGCCGACTCCGCAGTGGATGGGGCTGATATTGGACGATGCCCTACGTGCCAAAAATCGATTGTTAGCAATAAAAATGAACCGACAAGATTTTGTAGATATTGTGGGCAAGCGGTAAAGTGGAATGCCTGAAATCAAACGCTGGATAGAAGCTCTTAAGAGCGAGGAGAAGACCTATGCCTGATATCACGATCTCAGTGGGTGAGTCCAAGCGGGCCACCCGCTGGGTACCTAAGACGGTGAGCTGGGAGCGGCTCTGTAAAAAGCTCTCCACGCCCATCGTGACAAGCGAGACAGCGGCAGAGTATGCCGCCATGTCCAAAGACCAAAGAGGAAACATCAAAGATGTCGGCGGGTATGTCGGCGGGAGGATTGACGGGGGCGTACGCCGGGCCGGAAATATTACCGATAGGCAGCTCATCTGCCTGGACGCTGACTATGCTGACATGGGGCTCTGGGAGCTCTGGGACATCATGGTCGGCAAGGCCTGCCTGATGCACACCAGCCACAGCCATACACCGGAGCAGCCACGGCTTCGTTTCGTTATCCCCCTCTCCCGGGCAGTCACTGCTGCGGAGTATGAGCCCATCGCCAGGATGCTGGCCCAGCTCATGGATATCGATGCTTTTGACGATACCACCTATGAGGCCTCCAGGCTGATGTTCTGGCCCTCCTGCAGTGTGGACGGGGAATTTATCGTCAAGGTGCATCCGGGCCCCGGCTGGGTTGATCCTGACGAGATCCTCGCCATGTATGACAATTGGCAGGATATGAGGAGCTGGCCTACGTCCAGCCGTCAGGTGGCTGCGGTGGTCAAGATGGGCAAGGTGCAGGGAGATCCGCTCACCAAGCCCGGCATTGTGGGCGCCTTTAACAGGGCCTACACGATCACGGCGGCCATCAACAAATTCCTCCCGGGAGTATACATCCCGGTTTCGGAGGGGCGCTGGACGTATGCCGCCGGTTCCACGACCAACGGCGCCGTGACCTATGACAATGACACGTTTATTTATTCCCACCACAGCACTGACCCGATCAGCAACAGGTTGTGCAACGCCTTTGACATGGTCAGGCTCCACCTTTTCGGCAGCCTGGACGAGGGCAGCACGGAGGATATCGGCAACCTGCCCAGTGTGCGGGAGATGAAGAAGCTGTGCCAGACGGATGACCTGGTGCGGGCCGAGCTGGCTGAGGGCGTCCTGCAGACCCCGGAAAGCGTGTTCGACAAGAAGGCCGATCTGGAATCCTTTAAGGGTGACCTGACCGAGATCGGCCTCAGTGTGCTCATGGCTGATACCTATGGCTACGGAGTCATGCGGAATAAGGCTTTCGGGTGGATGTTCTGGGACGGGACGAGGTGGTTACTGGACGCTGATGCGGAGGCCGCCCTGCTGATGATGCAGTTTACCGATGAGCTGTACCGCAGCGCACAGGCCAAGCTGGCTCTGGCCAGCACCAAGGCCGAGCTGGAGCAGGCCAAGCGCGAGTTTTCAGCCGTATGCCGCCTGCGGACTGCTCCCGGCATCAGCCACCTGACCAACATCTTGAAAAGCATAGCCAACGAGCCCCGGACGGACAGCTTTGACGCTGACCCCTGGGCGCTTAACACGCCGGACGGAATCATCGATCTCCGGACGGGCGAGCTGGGCCCCCATGATCCAAAAGCCCGCTGCACGAAATGCACGGCAGTCTCTCCCGGCAGCCTGGGCGCCGCTCAGTGGATGGACTTTATCGACCATATCACGGGAGGAGACGAGGACTTCGCGCAGTACCTGCAGACGCTGGCCGGGATGGCCGCTGTCGGCAAGGTATATGAGGAGGGGCTGGTGATCAGCTATGGCAAGGGCGGCAACGGCAAGAGCACCTTTTTCGGAGTGCTCAAGTCTGTTTTCGGAGACTATGCCAAAGCGATCAACGCCGATGTGCTGGCGCCGTCTCCCGGTTCCCGGCCTGATCAGAGCTATATTGCAGCTCTGCGCGGGGTGAGACTCGCAGTGCTTGGTGAGACTGAGGAGTCTGCTTATATGTCCAATGCCCAGCTCAAACGGATCACATCCCGGGACGTGATCAGCGCCAGGGCCCTGTACAAAGACCCGATGGAATTTATCCCCACCCATACCACGATCATGCACACCAACCACCTGCCCCGGCTGGGCTCTATGGACGGAGGCACAAAGAGAAGGATTGCCATCGCGCCTTTCCCTTCCACGCTTCCTCCTGAGCAGGTGATTACCGACTATCAGGGAGTACTTTTCAAAGAGTGCGGGCCCTCCGTGCTGCAGTGGGTGATTGACGGAGCTGTGCGATTCTATGAAAACGGGTGCAAGCTCCCAATGGCTCGATGTGTGAAGAAGGCAACCGGAGAATACCTGAGTGGAGAAGACTGGTTTAATACCTTCGTGACAGATGTCTGCGAGGTTGGCGAGGACTATGAGGTGCAGTCTATGGAGCTGTATCAGGCCTACCAGGTGTGGGCCGGG
This sequence comes from uncultured Clostridium sp., assembly GCA_964415805.1. Taxonomy (GTDB): domain Bacteria; phylum Bacillota; class Clostridia; order TANB77; family CAG-508; genus CAG-269. The sequence continues at coordinate 496 of CAYQBQ010000127.1, read as the reverse complement.
CAGAACGGACTCCACCCGAAGCGGGCCCGCGACTTCGCGCAGGCTATGGAGAATAACGACTACCAGAAATTCAGGACAGCAGGGGCCAAATACTGGCGCGGATTGCGTCTGAAAACTGATATGTAGCGATGTGTGTGCAGTTGTATTGATAATGCCGGATGTGCCATCTAAATACCAATGTTCGTCCCATGTCTCTAAATTATCCCTTTAAGAGAGAGTTTGTATAGCAGATGGCACAGCTGGCATTGAACCCATTTTTCGACCGGGAGGCTAAAAGAATGAAAGCGTATTTGCCACTTACGGAGCTGCTTGCGGGAGTAGCTGAGGAATGCTGCGAGCTGGGGCAGGCCGCATTGAAACTGAGGAGGGTTTTTGATGGTGGAAACCCCACACCCATGACACAGGAACAGGCTATCGAGAACTTTGAGGAAGAGGTTGCGGACGTGCAGCTTTACCTGGATCAGATCGGATACAGCCGGGGACGGGTGAAAGAGAT
>CAYQBQ010000126.1:0-3102 GCA_964415805.1 uncultured Clostridium sp. | reverse complement strand
ATCTTCTTGTTATATCTGTACTTGTTATTCCTGCTAAATAGTCTCTTTGTGTTGTTACTACTGTTGCGTTTTTGTTAGAATTTTCGTTGTTCCAATATTCACTTTCTCCTTCTATTAATTCTTTAATAGATTGATCTGTTGTATTAGCTTTTCTTACTAATGCTCTTGTATAACGATATGTAATATATACTTTTGCTAATTCATACTTTCCGATTTCCATTAATTTTTGTTCTATAATATCTTGAATATCTTCTACTAAAATTCTTGATTTATGCAATTCTTCAATATAACTTATTATTTCTTGAATTTGTTCATCGTTTGCTTTATATTTTTTTGATACTTCTGCATTTGCTTTTTGAATTGCTATTTTGATTTTTTCTGAATTGTAATCAACTATTGTTCCGTCTCTTTTTATGATTTTCATTTCCATATCCTCCCCTTGTTTAAGTATGCACTTATTATATATCATCCGGAAAGTTTTTCTGTTGCAATTGCAACTTTTTATGAAAAAGATTTTTTTGTATTTTTTTGTTGGCTTGGCTCTAAGTTTTTTTCTTTTGTTACATTTTTGTTACATTTTTTGTAACAAATTCTGTAACCTTGTCAGAATAGCAATCACAATTTTTTGACAAAAAAACGTCAAAAGGAGCATTCCTTTTGACCACTAATAATATTACCAAAAAATCAAGAATGTTAAAAATGTTCCCCAGAATACATCTTCTTTTGTCAAATCCTTTAGCATCTCTGGAAGTTCTCCTTCTTCTTTCTCATCTGTAAATTTCATTTCATAATAATCTACATCCTGAACCTTAAAATAAACTTCTAATTCTCTTGTTTCGTTATCTCTCATATTAGAAACATCAATATATTTACTACCTAAAAAGTTACCTCTTTCTGAATATAAATCTATTCTTAAATATTTATTTGTTATTTTATTTTTTTCATTGTTATATATTGTTCCTTTTATTCTACCATTTATCTTTGTTGCTTGAGCTTGGTATATTGTTACTTGCTCTAGATTGTCTTTTCTTCCAATATTTTGATATGTTGTTTCTATGTATAAATAAATCATTAAATTTGAAAATATATAAAACAGTACAACCCAAAGAACATATTTTAATAATGTTTTCATTCTATCCATAATAAATTTCTCCTTTTATTTTTCATGTTAATTATATTTATATATTTTACTATACATAATGTCAAAAATCAAGAAATTTATAATATTTTTTGTTTTTTTGTACATAATAAAACTATAAATAAAAAATGGTAACTTTACCAGGATTGGAGTTTAGTATGGAAAATCAAAATTTAAATATTTTAGATGAAATTAATAAGGGTAGTACAATGGGTATGGACGCAATATCATTTGTATCAGAAAAAGTAAATGATAGCAGATTTAAGGAAGTTTTGGATGGCGAATATTCTAAATATAGAGATATTTCTGAAAGAGTTAATCAATTATATTCAAACTACAGTGATAAAGAGCCACATAAAACAAATGCAATGAATAAAATGATGACATGGTATGGCATTCAAATGAAAACTATGACTGATGATACTACATCAAAATTGTCTGAATTATTAATGCAAGGTACAAATATGGGAATTATTGAGGGTCGTCGTTTATTAAACCAAAACCATGATGCTGCACAAGATGTTAAAAATATTTTAAATGATTTTGTTGTTATGCAAGAAGATAGTGTTGAAACTCTAAAAAAATATTTATAATGATAAAAGTGAATCATTCTGTTTTTACTAAAATGATTCACTTTTTAAATTTATATATGTTTTACTTCTATTTCTTTTCCTAAGTAAACTGAATATATATATACTCTTTTTACTTTTTTCCCTAATGCCTGTTCTAAAGCTTGTTTGTATAATTCCAACTGTTTTCTATACTTTTGTATAAGTTCATTTTCTTTTCCTTTTTCAACATAGTCAGTCTTGTAGTCTAATAATATTACGTCATCGTTTTTGTTGATATAATATAAATCTATAATACCTTGTACCAAAATATTTTCTTCTACATCTTCGTCATAAATCTCTTTTGCTGGAATGTTTATATAAAAAGGTTTTTCTTGATAAATTTCTTTTGCATTTTTTAATTCATTCCACATATTAGATTTTATAAATTCTAGTATTTTATATGGATTTATTGTTTCTGCTTCTTTTTCCGTTATAATATGTTTTAATTGTAAATTTTGTATTAGTTCTTTGATTTTTTGTATATTATATTCTTCTTTAGGATTTAATTTTTGCATACATAGATGTATCAATGTTCCTTTTTGTGCTGATGTTATTTTTATCTCTTTTTCTTCTTGCATAAATTTAGGTTTATCAAAAGTTATATCTTTTTCATTATTTGTTTCTTCCATTTTTTCTAAGCTTTCAAAATCAATCACAATCTTTTCTTGCTTAATTTGCTTAATTTTTGTAACTGAGCTCTTTGTTGGAATGTCCACAGCAAATCTATTTGGATACTCATATTCAATTTGTTCTTTAACATAATTTATATCGTTTTTGCTAATCTCTTTTTTATTTAATATTGATATTATTTTTTGTGAGGTGTTTTCTTGTTTGTTATTTTCTTGTTTATTTTCTAAAATACTATTTGGCTTAATTCTGTTTAATTTGAGCAAATCTTCTGTGTTCGTCTTTTCATATAAATATACTAATAATATCCAATCTAAATATGATTTATATTTTTTTACTAAAATAGGATTTATTTTTCCATCTTTTCTGGCATAAATATTTTTTTGTTGTTCAATGTCCTCTAATTGTTTTGAATAATCATTTGAAATTCCTGTTATTATTAATTTTTCTTTTGCTCTTGTTAATGCAACATATAAAATTCTCATTTCTTCTGATATATTTTCATTTCTAATAACATTTTTTATTGCTTCTCTTGTTAATGTATCATATTGAACCTGTGCATTGTAATTTATGTATTTAGCTCCTATTCCTAGTTCTTGATGTAATAATACTGGATTTTTTTTGATATCTTGTTCGTTGAATTGTTTATTTGTATTTACCAAAAACACAATTGGAAATTCAAGTCCTTTACTCTTGTGAATACTCATTATTCTAATAACATCATCA
>CAYQBQ010000125.1:0-3130 GCA_964415805.1 uncultured Clostridium sp. | reverse complement strand
GGACACCCATTGCCCAGTATGTGAGATTGCGCCCGTTGCCAGAACTCGCCATGACGTGGGCAGGCTATCAAGACCTTTGTGCGCATATCCCTATATCCGTCTTACTGTAGTCATACTTGTCGCCATGTACCTTCCTTGCCCTTGCAATAAAAGCCTCCTGACTCATCTTCCTGTCAGTCTTCTTCTTGCTGCACTTGGGACAGCCGCAACCCGCAAGGTGGCTCGCCGGCTCTTGCAAGAAAACGACACCGCATTGTCGGCACTTTATCCGTACTGGCTTATGGGTGTTGACATATTCCACTTCCGAATAGTCAAACCTGTCACCATGTACCTTCTGTGCATCCTCGACAAACTGCGATGTCGTTTTTCTGTGGTTATCCATCGAAAGACAAGTTCCCTAATCTGCTTCTATGATATAGAACTTAGCATTAATCTCATGTTCCTGACAATAGTTCTGGAAGTCAATTAAGGAATGTCTTTTGACAAGTTCTTCTTTTAGGTCGTCTAGTCTTGTATTTCTGGTGTGCGTAAAACTCATAAGCATAAATTGACATGTAGCTTCTTTCTCCAATATCAATCGTCTGTCTTTACTCGTTTCTGCTTCTTTAAGGCAATCCTCCTTCCAGTATTTCGCGAAATCTTTAACCCACTCCAATGCCTCTTCATCATTTTTAAAAACATGGTCTTTTTCTTCTTTGATAACCAATTCGGGCTTTGCCAGTTTAGAATCATGCCCAAATACTTGAGCGAGAGGAATATTGTAGGGAGTAAACATAATCGTATAATAATCTGTTACCTGCTGCAAATAGAAATAATAAATCCCACCACCTGCAATTATCATTGCGCCGATTACTGATAATAAAATAGTCTTTGTCTTCATAGTTTGTTCATATTAAAAATTGGAGAGCATAGGAAACATACTCAATTCTACCTCATTGTTCTCGCAATAGTTTTCAACTTCTACTGAATTTACGCCGCGCTTAATAATAAGTTCTTTTAGTTCTTCAAAGTCAAAACTCCTCTTGTGAGTTATTTTTATTAAACACCGTTGTTCATCCCTCATACGTGTAAAAATCATCACGTTCCCTGAATCACCTTTTTTCTTGGCTTCCTCAGCCCTATCATTATTCATTTCTTGCAAAGCATGATAGAGGTTTGTTTGTTCTTCAATTGCTATAGAATCTGTCTCATAATTCTTAACCTTCTTAACCTCTACCTTAGTTTTGCTATCATACCATGATGAAGGGAATACCGATATAGTATAATATTCTATTACTCTTTGAGAACTATAATATAAGTAACCTACAAAACAGGAAACAATTGCAATAGTAATAATGATAATAATCTTTTTCATAATTATTTCAAATTAAAGCACTTTACTAAACCATAGTTATTTGAAAAGTCACCTACAGATAGCGTTTGAGGATAATCTACAGAACCCTCATACGATAATGGTGGATTTCTATACCTATCATAATAAGAATACAACTTGTTTTCTTTCTTAACAACGATAGCATAAGCACCTGCGAGGACTGTATTATCTACTTGAACTCCTATCTTGAATCTTACGGTACTGACTTTGGCAAAATCATTACTAGAATCATGATAGTTGCCAAGATATGCCCCATAATCACGCCATCTTGCAAAACGTGTCATAAATTTATCTACTAAATTCATCTTGCCATCTGCTATTTTGTAAATGGCAAATTGTGGTAATTTAGGATCATGGTCTGTTGAAGTAACGGTCATCTGAGCAGATACAAATTTAGTACCTCTATCTGCATCCTTATAGAACCAGCTATCATCATAAGAATCAAAAGTAAATCTATTTCCAATACTTATACTTCCAATAGCAATAGTGTTATAACCAATCTTAAAGTTGGAAGACTCCTTAATTGCCTTAAATCCTAAAGCCTTTATCCGTTCTTCTTCCTTGCGAGCTTCTTCTCTTTTCTTATTTATAGTTTCAATCAATATAGAGGAAGAGTTAGCCTCAGTAGAATTCGGGAATAGTTCCTTAAGAGACCTTATTTCACCTAAAGCTTGTTCAAATTTTCCTTCATCAACTAAAGATTTTGCTTTTGCAATCCTTTGGTCAGCAGGACATTGTAGTTTTACGATAGTCCCATTTAGTTGAGCTATCATAGAATCTTTTTCAGAAACTGCTCTCGTTAATGAATCTACTTGTTTCTTTAATTCATTTAATTCACGCTGATTATTCTCGCAACTTACTAATGCAAGGAATCCTATGAACAGCCAGATAAAATGTTTCATACCTCTATAATTTATTATATTATACAAAATGTGTGTGATGCTCTTTCGTTTTCTATTATACACCTTTCAAGTAGCCATTTTTAATATATTAGAATCTATATTCGATACCAACTCCGCCATAGAATTGATTGTGTTTAGTATATGCACCGTACAAACATACAAATGAATAATTAAGTACCAATACGCCACCACAATCCATCCCGCAATTTTTCTTGTCTATATTGAAAGCATTGCTTATACCATTTTGGATAACACTCCAATTATATCCATCTGTAGTACCTGTCTTGACGCTATAATAGCCAATTATTGGAATAATTCGCACATATTCAACAATAGGGATCTGATACCCAAAATGATATGACACGGCTTCGGTTTCTTTCCATTTATCTATTGCAACATCGTTTCCATGATTCCTTGGTTTCCCCATACAATCGAAATACAATCCAAATATTTGCAAATTTAGCCCCCAAGCATTTTGGCTTAGTTCTTCACTAGCCCCGATTTTTCCATACATCACTCCTAAAGAGAGATTTTTGTTCGTATCAAACCACTTCTTTGCATTAAGCGTTGAACAAAAAAGATTCAGAATTATTAAACTTACAATTATTCTCATTTTGATATAGTTTTTAGTTATTTGGATATACACAAAAAGAAAAACGTGGACAATCACTTCGTCTACGTTTTCCAGGCATCTCCCAAACGCCTAAACAGCTTTGAACGAGTAATGTGCCCACGCTACGCGCAGGCATCCATCTTTACTCTTGCTGTTTTCTTCTATTTGGGAGATTTCGGAAAACAAGAATGAAAAGCGGACGCTATTCCTTTATGTCGTTTGTACTTTTATCTGTCCATTGGC
>CAYQBQ010000124.1:0-3242 GCA_964415805.1 uncultured Clostridium sp. | reverse complement strand
TTCTTCTTTTTGGTGGTCTACATCCATTGTGTGGTATTGGTGTTACATCTTTTATTGCACTTATTTCTAAACCTGCTGTTTGAAGTGCTCTTATTGCAGCTTCTCTTCCAGCTCCAGGTCCTTTAACAAATACTTCTACAGATTTTAATCCGTGTTCCATTGCTCCTTTAGCAGCTGTTTCAGCTACTTGTCCTGCAGCGAATGGTGTGCTTTTTCTTGATCCTTTGAATCCTAATTCTCCGGCACTTCCCCAAGAAATTGCATTTCCTTGTGTATCTGTTATTGTAACTATTGTATTGTTAAAACTAGAATGAATATGAGCAGCACCTTTTTCTATGTTTTTTCTATTTCTTCTAGCTACTGGTTTTCTTGTTGTTTTATTATTAGCCATTTTCTAAAATTCCCTCCTTCATTTTAAGTGAACTTTTTATTTTTATTTTTTACTTTTACTTACAAGTTTTCTAGGACCTTTTCTTGTTCTAGCATTAGTTTTTGTTCTTTGTCCTCTTACTGGTAAACCTCTTCTATGTCTTAATCCTCTGTAGCATCCTATTTCTGTAAGTCTTTTTATGTTTAAAGCAACTTCTCTTCTTAAATCACCTTCAACTGTATATGATTCATCAATAACTTTTCTTATGCTATTAACTTCATCATCAGTTAAGTCTTTTACTCTAGCATCTGGATTTACACCAGCTTTTGCTAATATTTTTTGAGAGCTTGTTAATCCTATTCCATAAATATATGTAAGTCCTATTTCTACTCTTTTTTCTTTAGGTAGATCTACTCCTGCTATACGAGCCATATTATTTTGCACCTCCAAAATTTTTTTATGTTTGTCTTTATTTTTTCTAAAGGTGAAATGCACCCATGCTATTGGGTCTTTAGATATTTTCAAGACATATATATAAACACAAATCGATATGTTTAGCACACTTTTGTGTACTACACAGCCGCTACCTATTTGTGTTATAAACTTATTTTAAATTATCCTTGTCTTTGTTTGTGTTTAGGGTTTTCGCAGATAACTCTAATTACCCCTTTTCTTTTTATAACTTTGCATTTGTCACATATTTTCTTTACTGATGGTCTTACTTTCATGTTTTTTGCACCTCCTATTTTTTAGCCTTTGAGGCTTTTATTTATATATTTGGGTTAATTTATACTTTTTTATTTTGCTCTCCAGATTATACGACCCTTAGTTAAGTCATATGGTGAAAGTTCTACTTTTACTTTATCACCTGGTAGAATTTTTATATAATTCATTCTAAGTTTTCCTGAAATATGAGCTAATATTTGATGTCCATTTTCAAGTTCTACTTTAAAATTTGTATTTGGTAATGATTCAACTACCGTTCCTTCTACTTCTATAACATCTTCCTTTGCCAAGATATCCCCTCCTATAGAGCAAATTTATTATTATCTTCACAATTTTTCCATTTTAATAATAACTATTACATTATACACTAATTCTAAAGTATTGTCAATATTTCTGGCTCTTTTTCTGTAATTAAAATTGTATTTTCATAATGCGCTGCCATACTTCCATCTTCTGTTATTATTGTCCAACCATCTTCAAGTTCTAAAATATTTGGTTTTCCTTGAATTACCATAGGTTCAATAGCTAAGGTCATTCCTGGTTCAAGTCTAATTCCTCTTCCAGCTTTACCATAATTGGGTATTCCTGGATCTTCGTGCATCTCTTTTCCTATTCCATGTCCCTGAAATTCTCTTACTACAGAAAATCCTTGTGAATGTACATATTCTCCTATTGCATGACATACATCGCCTATCCTATTTCCTGGCTTTGCATATTTTATTCCCTCAAAAAATGCTTGCTTAGTTACATCAACTAATCTTTGATTTTCTTTAGATGTTTTTCCAACAATGAATGTTCTTGCCGCATCTCCATTAAATCCCTTTTTTAAAGCAACAGTATCTACACTTACTATATCTCCTTCTTTTAAAACTCTATGTTTTGAAGGAATTCCATGTATAACCTCATCATTTATAGAAACACATATAGACGCTGGAAATTTAGGTATTCCTCTTATTCCACAATCATAACCTTTTTCAGCGGGTATTGCTCCATATTTTCTCATTGTATTTTCAGCAATTTGATCTAATTCTAATGTTGATATTCCAGGTTTTATATGTCTTTCTAGTTCTTGATACACTATAGCAACTACTTTACATGCTTCCCTAATTAGTTCTATCTCTTTTTTAGATTTTATTGTTACCATTTTAGTTATCTCCTTTTTGACGTTTTTAATCATTTTTCGACATTTTTAATGAGACATTTTGCCACTGTCCCCTTTGTCTCATTTTAAAATTTCTGCTATTTCTTTTGCAACGTCTTTTCCTAATTTGTTAATTGATTTACTAACTAACTCAGTTAATAAAACACCTTGTTTTTGATAATATTCAACTAAAGGACTTGTCTGTTCAAAATATGTTTTTAGTCTTGCTTTTACAGTTTCCTCTGTATCATCTTTTCTAGTTATTAATTCTGAACCACATTTGTCACATATTCCATCTTTTTTAGGTGGATTTAATATTAAATTGTATACCGCTTTACATTCTTGGTTTGAACATATTCTTCTATTTACAATTCTTTCTATAATTTCTTCATCTGGTGTTGTTAGATTTATTACTCTATCAACTTTTTTTCCTTTTGTAGCTAATATTTTATCTAATTCCTCTGCTTGTTTTACTGTTCTTGGAAATCCATCTAATATTATTCCATTTTGTACGTCTGGTTCGCTTAATCTATCTTCTACAACTTTTACTGTCACTTCATCTGGTACTAAATTTCCTTTTGCTATATATTTTTCAGCTAATTTTCCTAACTCTGTACCTTCCTTTATATTTTTTCTGAATATATCTCCTGTTGATACTTGTTTAATTCCAAGCTTTTCTTGTAATAATCCTGCAACTGTTCCCTTTCCTGTTCCAGGTGCCCCTAACATAATAATTATCATTTATGCTTTCTCTCCTTTCACTCCACTCATCGTCATTCAAAAATTTTGCCAAAATTTTTGTCTGCCAATTCTTAATCTTTCGCTCTTTATAAAACAGACTATTAATTATAATAATCTTTATAATATTTATTAGATTATAATAAACATTATAAAAATCATTATAGGGTGATATGTAAATACATATCTCCCCCACAATGTTATATATCTCTTATTCTAAGAATCCTTTATAGTGTCTCATTACTAATAATGATTCTAATTGTTGTA
>CAYQBQ010000123.1:0-3263 GCA_964415805.1 uncultured Clostridium sp. | reverse complement strand
GCATCTTTTTCTATATAGGTATCAGATGAAGGAATATAACTTTCTGGTTGATAGTAATCATAATAAGATACAAAATATTCAACATTATTTTCAGGGAAGAATTCTTTGAATTCTGAATATAATTGTCCTGCCAAAGTTTTATTGTGAGCTAAAACTAATGTTGGTTTTTGTACATTTTGAATTATATTTGCCATAGTAAAAGTTTTTCCTGAACCTGTAACGCCAAGTAAGGTCTGAAATTTTTTTCCTTGTTTGATTCCTTCTGATAAATATTTTATTGCTTGTGGTTGATCACCTGTAGGGGTGTATTCTGAATGTAATTTAAACATTTTAAATCTCCAATCTAATTATTTCATATAGTATATCATACAGAACAAATATTTGCAACACTTTTTGAGAGTATTTAAGAACAGTTAAATTTTCGTTGAAATATCTATAAAAACATGTTATAATTTATAACACAAAAGGTATATAAAGCCTTTCGATTAATTTCGGAGGCTTATATGTTATATGGCCTCCAACAATAAAAATAAAGGAGGACATAAAAAATGAAGGAAAACGCAATTATTTACAAATGGATAAGAGAAGGAGAAGAACATAAAAAAGAAATAAGTAGAAAAGATTTCTATGATATGTTTGACGGCATAAAAAAGGGTTTTGCAGTGTTAGGTGATAACGAAATTTCAAAATCAATGGTTGAAATTATACCAAAAGTTGATGAGATTTTTATCAATGAAGACATTAATAAAACACAGGATGTACCATTTATAGTATATACTATAAATGATGAAAAAGAAATTATGAAAATAATGTGCAGACATAATATTATTTGGTCAATATTAGAAAGATATTGTGCAGAATAATGTAAAATGTAAAAACTTTGTTTTTTGGGAAAAGCTCAAAATTTGGGCTTTTTTCTTTTATTAAATGTTTACATTGCAAAGAAAAATATGATATAATTCAACAAAACTAATACATAACACAAAAAGGAGAATGAAGAAAAAATGTCAAAATTTGTACATTTACACATACACAGTGAATTCAGCTTATTAGACGGAGCAAATAGAATAAAAGACTTACCAGTAAGAGCAAAAGAGCTAGGAATGGATGCAATAGCAATAACAGACCATGGAGTAATGTATGGAGCAATAGACTTTTACAAAGCATGCAAAAAAGAAGGAGTAAAACCAATAATAGGATGTGAAGTTTATGTTGCACCACGTACAAGATTTGACAAAGAGCCAGGAATTGACAACAAATACTATCACTTAATATTACTTGCAAAAAATAATAAAGGATATAAAAATCTAAGTAAATTAGTTTCATTAGGATTTGTTGATGGATATTATTACAAGCCACGTATAGACCATGATATACTTGAAAAATACAGTGAAGGAATAATATGTTTAAGTGCATGTTTAGCAGGAGAGGTCAACCAGGCACTTTTAAATGGAAACACAGAAAAAGCAGAACAAGTTGCTTTATGGCATAAAAAAGTTTTTGGAGAAGATTATTATATAGAAATTCAAAATAATGGAATAAAAGAACAAGTTTTAGCAAATCAAAAATTAGTACAATTAGCAAGAAAGTTAGACATTCCATTAGTCGCAACGAATGATGCTCATTACTTAAAAAGAGAAGATGCATACAATCATGAAGTATTGTTATGCATTCAAACAGGAAAAAGAATGAGTGATGAAGACAGAATGAAATTTGACACTGAAGAATTATATGTAAAATCACCAGAAGAAATGTCTGAATATTTTTCAGCATTTCCAGACGCAATAGAAAATACAGTAAAAATAGCAGAACAATGTAATGTAGAATTTGAATTTGGACACACAATATTGCCAAACTATGATGTACCACCAGAATATCCAACACACTATGATTTCTTAAAAGAATTATGTGACAAAGGTCTAGAAAAAAGATACGGAAAGAATTTATCAGAAGAAATAAAAAAAAGAGCAAAATATGAATTAGGAATAATCAAAAAAATGGGATATGTTGATTATTATCTAATAGTATGGGATTTTATACATTATGCAAAAACAAATGGAATACCAGTAGGACCAGGAAGAGGTTCAGGTGCAGGTTCTATTTTAGCATATGCAATAGAAATAACAGACATTGACCCAATAAAATATGGATTACTATTTGAAAGATTCTTAAATCCAGAAAGAATAAGTATGCCTGACTTTGACGTCGATTTTTCAGATGAAAGAAGACAAGAAGTAATAGATTATGTTGCAAGAAAATATGGACATGACCATGTTTCACAAATAATCACATTTGGAACAATGGCAGCAAAAATGGTAATAAGAGATGTAGCAAGAGTTTTAGACTATCCATATGCAGAAGCGGATAGCTTAGCAAAAATGATACCAAATGAAATACATATCACAATTGCAAAAGCATTAGAACAGAACAAAGAATTAAAAGAAAGATACGAAACAGACGAGCAAGTTAAAAAAATATTAGATATAGCAATGGCACTAGAAGGAATGCCAAGACAGGCATCAACACATGCATGTGGAGTAGTTATAACAAAAGACCCAGTAGATACATATGTACCACTTTATGTAAGAGATGGACAAATTAACACCCAATACATAATGACAACACTTGAAGAATTAGGACTTTTAAAAATGGACTTTTTGGGATTAAGAAACCTATCAGTAATTCAAAATACAATTGATATGGTAAAACATAATTACGAAATAGATATAGAATTTGACCAAGATATGAATGACCCCAAAGTATACAAATTATGGCAAGAAGGAAATACATCAGGAATATTCCAATTCGAATCTCAAGGTATGGCAAACTTTATGAAAGAATTAAAGCCAGACTGTTTAGAAGATTTAATAGCAGGAGTTTCATTATATAGACCAGGACCAATGGATCAAATACCAAGATACATTAGAGGAAAACAAAATCCAGGACACAATGAATATACACATCCAAGCCTAGAACCAATATTAAACGTAACATATGGATGTATGGTTTACCAAGAACAAGTTATGCAAATAGTAAGAGACTTAGCAGGATACTCTATGGGAAGAGCTGATTTAGTACGTAGAGCAATGGGAAAGAAAAAGCTGGATGTAATGGCAAAAGAAAGGGAAGTATTTATACATGGACAAGTAGATGAAGAAGGAAAAATAGTTGTCCCAGGATGTGTGAGAAATGGGATAGATGAGGTATCTGCAAATAAAATATTTGACGAAATGGCAGAATTTGCAAAATATGCATTTAATAAA
>CAYQBQ010000122.1:0-3286 GCA_964415805.1 uncultured Clostridium sp. | reverse complement strand
AAAAAGAAGCAATATATGCAAAACCAGATTTTTCAGAAGAAGATGGAATGAAAGCAGCAAAATTAGAAGAAAGGTTTGCTGAATTAGATGGTTGGAATGCGGAATCAGATGCTGCTATGCTTTTAAATGATTTAGGAATTATACCAGAGAATCATTATAAATTCATGAAAGAAATAGAAGCAAGAGAAAAAGTAAAAGTATTATTAGCTCAAGCTTTATTTGGAAACCCAGATGTATTACTATTAGACGAGCCTACAAACGATTTAGACTTAAAAAGCATAAACTGGTTACAAGAATTTTTAATTAACTTCGAAAATACAGTAATAGTAGTATCACACGATAGATACTTTTTAAATAAGGTATGTACACATATAGCAGATGTTGATTTTGGAAAGATAAAAGTATATCCAGGAAATTATGATTTCTGGTATGAATCAAGCCAATTAGCATTAAAACAAGCTAGAGAGCAAAATAAAAAGAAAGAAGAAAAAATAAAAGAATTACAAGACTTTATTGCAAGATTTAGTGCAAATGCATCAAAATCAAAACAAGCAACATCAAGAAAGAAAACACTTGAAAAAATAGAATTAGATGAAATAAAACCATCAAATAGAAAATATCCATATGTAGACTTTAAACCAGACAGGGAACCAGGGAAAGAAATTTTACAAGTAAAAAACATATCAAAAACATATGAAGGAGTAAAGGTTTTAGACAATATATCATTCACAGTAAAACAAGATGATAAAATAGCATTTTTAGCAGATAATGAAATTGCAAAAACAGTATTATTCCAGATAATATCAGGAGAAATGGAACCAGATAGTGGAGAATTAGTATGGGGAACAACAATAACAAAATCATATTTCCCTAAGGATAACAATTACTTATTTGACACAGACGAAAACATAACAGAATGGCTTAGAAAATACTCAAAAGATCCAGATGAAACGTATGTAAGAGGATTCTTAGGAAGAATGTTATTTTCTGGAGACGAAGCGCTAAAACAGGTAAATGTATTATCTGGAGGGGAAAAAGTAAGATGTGTACTTTCAAAAATGATGCTTTCAGGAGCAAACTTCTTAATATTTGACGAACCAACAAACCACTTAGATATGGAAAGTATAACATCAGTGAACAATGGAATGACAAACTTTAAAGGAAATATTTTATTTACATCACATGACCATCAATTAACTCAAACAGTTGCTAACAGAATAATTGATATTAAAGAAGATGGAAAAGTTATAGATAGAGAAGTTTCTTATAACGAATATTTAGGAATTGAATAAAAAATTGTTTTTGGGGACAGAGGAAAAAATATTTTTTCCCTGTCCCCAAAAGCAATCTATTCATCTTGAATTGGATTATTATCGTTTTCTGTTACAACTTCTGCTTCTATATTTGAATTATCACCGTTTACAAATTTATAAAAAGCGATAAGTGCAAATTGTAAATATGGCATTAACCATAAATATCCAATACCTAAAGTTAATATTGCTAAAATTGCCCAGCCTATAAATGATAATTGTAATCCAAATAATTTACCACGATTATTTTTCATTAATTCAGCACTTTTTTCAACTGATTCTTTAGCTGTTAAATCTGGATTATCAATTGCTACAAAATATGATAATTGATAATAATAAGATTTTGTTATAGCCCAAATCATTGAAACTATTAAAAGAATGAATCCTATTATAGATAATACTCCAAATCCTGCTGTAGCTGAAGAAGAATAAAGTGCAGCACCATACATTCCTATTGATCCAAATAAAATAAGAACATAAGAAACAATTATTAAAATTATAGGAACTAGCATTTTTACAAATATTTGTAAAGATATTTTCCATGATTTAGCAAAGTTAGAAAAACCCAAACTAAAAAAGTCAAATGCTTTAACTTCTTCATTATTATATAATTTCATTAAAGAAATTATAAATCCAAATACTAATGGAACCTCAATAATTGTTGAAACAAGAGAAAATATACCTTCCATTGAATCAGGTAATAAACCCTCTATAAATCCAAGTAAAAAGAATAATACAGAATAAGCTAGAAATATACATACAGCCTTTCCCCATTTTCCTTGTAATTTTTTACGAGCTTCACTTCTAAAATCTGATGAATTCATCGTAAATCCCCCTTTCATTTTTATAATTACATTATATAATAGTTAAAATAAAAAAACAACAAAATATAATAAAAAACGACATTTAATAATTTAAAAATAATATAAATTTCATAATAATAATATTTCATTTTATTCAAAATTATGATATATTAATAAAGCAAATAAATGGGACAAAATGGAGAAATCAATTGTCTCAATAAAATGAAGGGAAGGTAAAAATGGATAAAATAGTAAAAACAATATCAGAAGAATTAAACATTAAAACACAACAAGTAGAAAATACAATTAAATTAATAGATGAAGGAAATACAATACCATTTATTGCACGTTACAGAAAAGAAGTAACAGGAGGACTAAGTGATGAAGTATTGAGAACATTTGGAGAAAGATTATCATATTTAAGAAACTTAGAAACAAGAAAAGAAGAAGTTATAAAATCAATAGATGAACAAGGAAAATTAACAGATGAAATATTACAAGCCGTAGCAATTTCTAAAACTTTAGCAGAAGTTGAAGACATATATAGACCTTACAAACAAAAAAAGAAAACAAGAGCGACAGTTGCAAAAGCCAAGGGATTAGAACCACTTGCACAAATAATTATAGAACAAAAAGAGAGTAAACCAATATTAGAAATAGCAAAAAAATATGTAAATATTGATATGTTATCAGAAGAAGATAAGAAAAGTAAAGACAAAGTAGTTAATACACCAGAAGATGCAATTCAAGGAGCCCTAGATATTATAGCCGAAGATATTTCTGATAATGCTAAATATAGAAAAGAAATAAAAAGACAATGTTACAGAGAAGGACAAATAAAAACAAAAGCAAAAGATGCAGAAAGTAAATCAAACTACGAAATGTATTATGATTACAGCGAAGCATTAAAATGGATTCCAAGTCACAGAATTTTAGCAATAAACAGGGGAGAAAAAGAAGATTTTCTAAAAGTATCTATAGAAAAACCAGAAGACAAAATTTTAGCATACATAGAAAAAGATATTTTAAAAGGTGAAACTCAATTTACACAAATGCTAAAAGATACAATATTAGACAGTTTTGAAAGATTAATAGAACCATCAATTGATAGAGAAATCCGTTCAGACTTAACAGAAAAAGCAGAAGAAAAAGCCATAAAGGTATTTGGACAAA
>CAYQBQ010000121.1:0-3345 GCA_964415805.1 uncultured Clostridium sp. | reverse complement strand
GATTTAGGATGTTGATAAATTCGGGTGTCAGGTATCGCCGGGCTTGCGTTTGCAAGTCAAACGGAACACCAAAGAATGCTTCCGCGATGCCGCCGGTGATGGCCGCGATGGTGTCGGAATCACCCCCGATGGACACTGCATTCCTGATGGCATCCTCAAAGGAAGATGCTTCAAGGAAACATTCGATGGCTTGCGGAACGGTAACTTGGCATGATTCATCGAAGATGTTGTCTTGCCTGATGTCATCCACGGAAAGCCCGTCAATTTCCTCATAATACTTGCTTGCGATGTCGAACATGGCCAGCTTTGTTGTTGCGCCATTGAGAGCCGCCCAAATGAGGTGTGCAACGCATCTTGCACCCTTGATGCCCTCGGGGTGGTTGTGTGTCACCACGGCCGTTTGTTCGGCCATTGCAAGGCAATCTTCAAGGGGTTTATCCTTGAAACGCAAGGCCACGGGGGAGACACGCATGGCCGCACCATTCCCAAAGGAATAGTAAGCCGGCATTCCGGGCGTGTCAAGCCATTGGCGGAATGATGCACCATACCCGCCCATCGGCCGGTTGTACCTTTTCCCAAATTCACGGAATGCGCGGTCGAACCGCTTGCCTTTCTGCAAGGCATCGGCAACGGCCATCGTCATGATGGTGTCATCCGTGAAGTCACATTCGATGGTGAACAGGTCGAAATGCTTGCTTCGATGGTTTGCAAACTCAAAGCGAGACCCGACAATATCACCGATAATTGTTCCAATCATATCATCTGTTGCGTTTTTGCCCCCGGTAAGAGGACTTGCGGTGCAAGTTCCCCTTTCGGAGAATGATTAACTTGTTTTCATACGGCTTGTTTTCGGCCAATTTGAAGCCCCACAAGCGGGACTTGGACACTCCGATGTCAGAGGGCGTGAACACATCGAAAATGGCTGCTATTGAGCCAAAATAATGGTGTTCGCCGGTCTCTTTGACAGTCAGGTGGTAAATAGTATCACCGTTCATTTGTCTTGTCCTTTCTTATGGTTCTTTCATCCATCCTGAATAGTTCTGCATCATCCGCATACGCGGCGTGTTTGACGGCGCGGAAGAATGCCTTGTTGATTTTCCGGAGCTGTCGCAAATAGTTCTTGGGTTGCCATTTGAAAGCGGGCATCACCTCATTGTTTGCCCCATAGATGCCACCGGTTTTCCCCTCAAAGTGGGCAAAGGCAACAAGATGGCCATCCTTGATGTAAACCCTTTCCACCGCCCTTTTCTTGAACACGGTGTGTTCATGGTCAAGATGTTCGCATCCATTGTAAAACTCAAAGATGCGTTTCTCATGCTCCATTTGCATCCGGGCGGCTTCTTCCTGGTTCTTGCGCAGTTCAACAAGTTTCACGGCAATCTGATGGCGCAGCGCGGCCACATTGATTGTGGTGTCCTTGCGGGTCGCAACCTCATAAGGCAGCTTGCCATCGGCAAACATCCTGAAAGCGCGGACGGTGTTTTCCTTGTCCTCAATCTTGGCGGCAAGGCTTTCGGCAAAGGCAACTTCCAAGCCATACTTGGCTGCAAGTTCCTCAATGGTAAAATCATTTTTCATACAAAGATAGTGAATTTATTTAATAAAACAATCAATAATGCAAAACAAGTCCACATTCAACGGCCTTGACAAAGGCATCGCGGACAACTCTTTCAAAGGAATCCCCGATGAAGCAATACAGGTCACGGCCGGCGAATCTGATGACACAATGGTGTTCGGGCCGGTATTCCACTTGCCCATTGGCATCAAGCCCCTTGATGACAAGGTTCGTGATGTTATATGCGACATGGTTCTTTGTGAGGATGTCAAGCATCCCCAATGTGTCGGGTTCTTTTCCAATCATAGGTGCTTCATTTTGTATCTTGCAATATCTTCATCCTTGAAAAGCCCGCATGATGGCAATTGCCGCAAGGTCTTGAACACCTTTGCAAAGCCCTCATTGTTGCGTGAAGTGCGGTCAATGTAGAGGTACACAAGGCGGATGATTTCGTTTGCATCCTCATTGAAAGAATCCATCGCGGCCGCGTTTCCGGGGGCGTTTGGGTCATCTTCATCGCGGTCGGCTCCCCATGTGGCATTGATGATGGCCGGGTCAATCCTTTCGAAGAATTGGAAAGCCGCCATCTTCTGATAAGCGCAATATTGGTTCAGGCCGGTGAGCATGTCATTGTCCTTGATTTTGTACCCATGCCGTGCATATACGGATTTCAGGCGCAAAAGGGACTGTTGCGATATGATTTCCACGGCATTCGCCAAGAGGTACAGCACTTTCAGTTCTTCCGGGATGCTGGAAGCCTTGATGTCGGCACGAATCTTCTTGATTTTCTCTTTGTCTTGCGGTTTCATTTCTTCTTGGGGATAAAGGGTTCAAGGCTTTGCATGATGGGGTCAAAGATTGTCACAAAGGCATTTTGCGGGCAATACAGGGTGATGTGTGGAATGTTGTGGACTATGATGGTGGAATCCGCACCGGCCTTGTCCATTCCGCGCCGGCGGCATTCTTTGTGTACCCACTTGGCCAATTGCTCAATTTCTTCTTTGAGGGTTTGAATTTGGGTGTAATCCGTCCTTTTCCCTATGGCAATGGTATAGCCGGGTTCGGCAAAAGATTGCGAGAATTGGAATGATGCCCTTGCCATGAGGTCTTTTATGTACTTTGGCACGGGCGGGTTTTGTCTGTTATCTATAATAGCCATCTTCACATAAATTTTCAAGTTCGACATTGTAATCAAGATATTTGGCAAGGCAATCGGTGAAAAAGTCCCTTGCCCTTTCCTTGTCATTGAAATAACGCATGGTGACAAGGCCGCCACGAAGCCCCGTGACAACAACGCGGATTGGAGACGGGGCAATCGTGCGCTTTGTGGAAGTCTTAACCGCGGATTCCATCGTCAATGAAGTTTATCATGGAGAATTGCGGGCGTTCCTTGATGGCGTATTCAAGGAAATCGGGTTCACACTTGAAGCGGATGCAATAACCCATTTCATCCCGGCCGCATTCGAATGGCCGGGAATTGTGGGCAAGGAAAAAGGCAAGTTCATCAACCTTGATGTGTGTGCGATATGTGTGTTTCTCTTGCATGGCGGTGGGATTTAGGCATCATAATAAGCATAAGACATGTTGCATTCCTGGTCATAGCCGCATCCGTTCAGCTTTCCGAGAAAGAATGCTTGAAGTTTGCTCATGGCCTTGTCATTGCGGCCATCGAAAGTGAATGTGTAATGGTCAATGGCCCTGATGGTGATTTCGACCGGAACACCGGCGATGTGGGTGAGGGTTTCTTCAAGAGATTTGACCCTTGATTTGTAAACGGGATGAATGTTGCT
>CAYQBQ010000120.1:0-3345 GCA_964415805.1 uncultured Clostridium sp. | reverse complement strand
TATTTTCTTTTTTTAATTTTTTAAATAATTCAATTAAAAAATTTACCTGTAATAAAGGTTCTCCGCCCGTTACAGTAACACCACCATTTGGGTGAATGTAATTTTTATATTTTAGTATCTTTTCAAAGATATCATCTAGTGATTTATACTCTCCGCCATTCATATTCCAAGTGTCACGATTGTGACAGTATTTACATTGTAAATGGCATCCTTGTAAAAATAATACAAATCTTATTCCTGGTCCATCTACTGTTCCGAAAGATTCTATTGAATGTACTTTTGCGTAGTATTTTAAATCTAATTTTTCCATAATTTACTCCTAAGAAACGAGGGATTCGGTGTGGTGGCCCCTTAATCCCTCGTTTTACTGTAAGTTCCTCTTTTAAATTTTTTCGTGAATTGTTCTGTTTACAACATCCAATTGTTGTTCTCTAGTTAACTTTGTAAAGTTAACAGCATAACCAGAAACACGAATTGTAAGTTGAGGATATTTTTCTGGGTGGTCCATAGCATCTAATAATAAACTTCTATCAAAGACATTTACATTGATGTGATGACCTGTTTGTTTAAAATAGCCATCTAACATATTTACCATATTTGTAACTCTTTCATCTTCTGTTTTTCCAAGTGTTCCAGGTGTTATTGAAAATGTATAAGAAATACCATCTTCGGCATCTTCAAATGGGAGTTTTGCTATTGAGTTCATAACTGCTAAAGCTCCGTTTGTGTCTCTACCATGTAATGGGTTTGCTCCTGGTCCAAATGGTGCTCCGGCTTTTCTGCCATCTGGTGTATTTCCTGTATTTTTACCATAAACAACATTTGATGTTATTGTTAATATTGATAATGTGTGTTTTGAATTTCTATAAGTTTGATGTTTTTGTAATTTTCTTATAAATCTTTTCACAATGTCAACTGCTATTTCATCTACTGCGTCATCATCATTTCCGAATTTTGGAAAGTCACCTTCGATTTCATAATCAACAGCTAAACCTGTTTCATCTCTGATTACTTTTACTTTGGCATATTTTATTGCTGATAAGGAGTCTGCAACAACTGATAAACCTGCGATTCCACAAGCCATTGTTCTTAAAATGTTTTTGTCATGTAAAGCCATTTCTATAGCTTCATATGAGTACTTATCATGCATATAGTGAATAGCGTTTAAAGCTTTTATATAAATTTTTGCAACATAATCCATCATTTGGTCAAATTTTTCCATTACTTCATCATAATTTAAGTATTCAGAGGTGATTGGGGCGTATTTTGGTGTAACTTGTTTTCCAGATATTTCATCTCTACCACCATTTATAGCGTATAATAAAGTTTTGGCTAAATTTGCTCTTGCTCCAAAGAATTGCATTTGTTTTCCTATTTTCATAGGTGATACGCAACATGCTATTCCGTAATCATCTCCTAAAGTTATTCTCATTAAATCATCATTTTCGTATTGAATTGATGATGTTTTTATTGATAAATCTGTTGTATATCTTTTGAATCCTTCTGGTAATCTTGTTGACCATAGAACTGTTAAATTTGGTTCTGGTGCAGGTCCTAAGTTTTCTAATGTGTGTAGAATTCTAAATGAGTTTTTAGTAACTAATGTTCTACCATCGATTCCCATTCCACCAATGCTTTCTGTTACCCAAACAGGGTCTCCACTAAATAATTCGTTGTATTCAGGTGTTCTTAAGAATCTAACTAATCTTAATTTCATAACAAAGTGGTCCATTATTTCTTGGACTTGTTCTTCTGTTAATGTTCCATTGGCTAAATCTCTTTCAAAGTATATGTCCAAGAATGTTGAAGTTCTACCGATGCTCATTGCAGCACCATTTTGATCTTTTATAGCTCCTAAATATCCAAAGTATAGCCATTGAACTGCTTCTTTTGAATTTGATGCTGGTCTTGATATATCAAATCCATATTTTGATGCCATGATTTTAAGTTCATTTAATGCCTTTATTTGTTCTGATATTTCTTCTCTTTCTCTAATTACATCTTGAGTAAATTCATCAGTATTTAAAATTTCTAAATCTTTTTTCTTTTCTTCAATTAAAACATCAACACCATAAAGCGCAACTCTTCTGTAGTCTCCTATAATTCTACCACGACCATATCCATCAGGAAGACCTGTTATTAAATGACTACTTCTAGCCGCTCTTATATCTGGTGTGTATACACTAAATACTCCATCATTATGAGTTTTTCTTATTTTATGAAAAATTTTATCTACTTCTGGGTCAACTGTTCTGTCATATGCTTCACATGATTTTTCAACAATACGAATTCCTCCAAATGGCATTATAGCTCTTTTTAAAGGTGCATCTGTTTGAAGTCCTACAATTTCTTCTAAGTCTCTATCTATATATCCGGCTTCATGTGCTGATACTGTAGATACAGTTTTTGTATCAATATCTAAAACTCCACCTTTAGATTCTTTCTCTTTCTTATATAGTTCTAAAACTTCATTCCATAATTTTTTTGTTTTATCTGTTGTTGTCGTTAAAAAGCTTGAATCACCTACGTATGGTATGTAGTTATTTTGTATGAAATCCCTTACATTAATTTCATGTTTCCAATTACCACTTTTAAATGTATTCCATTCTTTAAATTCCATAAAATTACCTCCTTATTTTATTATTTTTATTATTAACTTTTTTTCGAATATTATAATAACATAAGAAAAAAATATTATCAATTATTGAAAATAAAAAAATATAATAAGCTAAAAACTTATTATATTTTAAGAATTATCTTGTTTTCTTTTAATACCTTCTTCTATTTGTAATTTGATTAGGTCATTTGCCAATTGATTAATAATTTTTTTATTGTAATCATTTAATTGAGAATAATTTTGTAAAAATTTATTATCAATAGTATTAATATATTCTGATGAATCAGATTTAATTAAATCACTAAATAAAAAATCTGACGAAATATTTAAAGCCTTACATAGTCCAACTATTGTACTTGCACTACCAAAGGCGATACCTCTTTCTAATTGACTAATATATCTAGGAGATAATGATGTTTTTTCTGCAAGAGCTTCTTGAGTGTATTTTGTTTTAGATCTAGCTAATTTAATTCTTTTTCCAATATTTTTTCTTAAATTTTTTTCGTTTTCTGTCATATAAAACCTCCTAACTTTTTATTTAGAAAAAGTATAACAATGAAAATAAAAAAATAAAATGAATTATTAGTATGAAAAAAAGAAGAAACGTAACATTAATAGTGTTAATTATATAATATAGATTTCGTATAAAACTATAACCAGAAAAATAAAAAAATGTTACAGTTCATTAAGGAATGGTTATGTTGTTGAAGTTTTGGGTACCTCCACTA
>CAYQBQ010000119.1:0-3347 GCA_964415805.1 uncultured Clostridium sp. | reverse complement strand
CCAGAATTGACCAAAAATTTTTGGATAGTAAATTATATTCTGGATATTTTCAGACTCGCCAGAAGAGCCGAAATATATCAAATTTCTCGAATTTAAGACCTATTTTCTGGTTCATTTTCTTCACTTCTAAATTTACCCTTAAGACACAATATGTTTGAGATTTTTCAGTTATCTAATGACGCCTTCTACTATCTCAAAGACGGAGAAGAGCCACTTGTCGACGAGGCCCTGGACGAAGCACTTGTAGTTGAGGCTATGTACCCTGACGGGTTTACAATACTCGACTTTAAGCCTCTTGGTGATACCGGTTATATTGAGGCCCGAATAGGACCAAAGATTATCATTCCCAAATCTGCTCCCAAACCAATTGTCTCACAGCGCCAAGACTTTGGTTATAATGTTGAGGCCGTAGAGCACAATCGTAAAGAGTATGCAGATTCAGATGCAGTACAAATGCTCTCGAAGATTTGCCGCTTAGATATTGTTTGGCTTAATGCCGGGCACACAATGCTAAGAGCTTACTGGAACCGGCTTGACCTGGGCCAAAGAACTGTATTTGGCGAGTTTCCTATTGAGTTAACGCCTAAGGGCCTTAAGTATTTTCAGAAGACAAATCCTAACGGCACATTTAGCCGGTTCTATTTAAAACATTTTAATAAAGTAATTAAATCATGATACCAACAGAACTCCAACCTGGAACCTACGCAATTCCTGAGAGTTGCACATTCAGATATGCAAACCGTAAGATTATGGTAGTCCCCAAGAAGACTAAGGACACGAGCGTTTTACGATGTGGTACTTGTAAATATATCAAGACCGGAAACAAATGCTGCAAAGACCAATACTGGGAAACACAGTATTGTGAACTTAAGCCAAAAACTATTGGCGGCAAAACTGAGTATTTCTACCACGTAAGTCCGAGCACTAAAGCCTGCGACAAATACGAGGAAGCTTAACCTATTAATATATAAAGTAAAACCTCCCGGCAATCTTGTCAGGAGGTTTTATTGTGCTCTTATCTTAATAAGTCTTAATACGGCTGGGCTAAAATAAAGACTTTTGGCGAGTCTTAAAACTCAGCAATAGGATTGTCCATTGATTGGTCAAAAGCTCTTCTAAAGTCAAATAAATAGTCTTTATTTGTGAATTTTAGGCCTATTTCTCCACTCTAAAAACATAGCCTTTACCATAGACCGTTACAACCTTAACTTTAGGGTCTGGTGAGAGATACTTACGTATTGCAGTCATATAGAAGTCTAGACTGCGCTTTGTGAACACATCAATCTGATGCCACACGGCACTAAGGATTACTTGAGTCATAAGCAGTTGGTTCGGGCTGCTAAAGAGGTACGTCATAATAGAGAACTCTTTGTCAGTCAGCTCTATGGTCTTGGAGCCATCAAAGAACGTATGGTCTTCGGTGTTCAAAACCATATTGTGAATAACGTACTCTTTCTTGAATTGTAAGAAGCGAAGCGGCGCGTGCTTTGTCCAGGTACGTAGACGCCAGACAAACTCTTCTGTGTTGTACGGTTTACGTACAAAATCTGAAACACCCGCTTCATAAGCTGCAACGGCGGCAAGCGGGTCATCATTCTCAACACAAAGAATAATGGGAACGTCTGGATAATACTTTTGCATAGTACGTACAAGCATAAGGTCTTCAGGCTTATCGTACTTATGATAATAATCTAGGACGGCTACATCAATATCGCCTTTGGCAATTTCAGATAATGCGTTCTCCTCGTCCACAGCCCAAGCATTAAAATACCGCTCTTGCAAAAAGTTTACAAGAGTGTCTGCGCCTTCATTTTGGAACACCAGGACGCTATACTGGCCGAGGTGCTCAAGTGCTGATTGTCTACTCATTTTTTGCTAAATTATAAAGTAACTCAAACCAACGAGGGTTATACATAAGGAGGTCAAAGTAGGTCTTCACGTGATTCTTGATAATTCTTGTTGCAACACCGAGAGCTTTTGCCTCTTGAGCATTCTGGTACTTATAGTACATATTGACGGCGTTATCAACTAAGTATATCATTTCTGGACGATACTTAAAAAGAATATTCTGCTCTGTCCCCTGTCTAAAGAAGTAAGGTACATTTGGCGTGGCCCAAAAGAGTATCACCGGTCCTTTTGTGTCAGGAGCCCTATTGGAACCAACTGTGCGACCAGTATAAACCGTGTCATACACAAACCCAGGGCACCTCTTGACAACCCAAGGGTAAGTATTATACAGACGACGAACAGGAATTGGTATCAAAGAATTGAGCAATCGCTTGAGACGCTTATTAGCTGAGGCCTGTGCACGTTCCGCAATTGTAACTTGCTTCTCTGCTACAATACGAGTGAGTGCTTGCAAGTCATAATTCGGAATTGTGTCTGAGAGTCTTATTATGCTTTGGCTAACAGCAAGGCGTTGGATTTTAATCTTGTAGCGTGTATGCGCATCCTTGTCTTTTACCTTTCCGTACTCTTTAAGTTTCGCTGTTACATCAGAAGTATCTGACGTGTCTTCTTCAGTAACGTCTACAAAATCAAGCGTCTCTTCTTTTACAATACTTTGCTCAATCTTAGCAACATCTGTAGATAAAGCCTCGTCCTCCTGTTCGAGTTCAGCGAGCAGGAGGGCTAAGTCTTCAGCAGATAGCTTGTTGAGGTCCATCATTTGAGAATAAGTTTAAAAGCGCGCCAAGCGCGACCAGGATTAAACATAAAGACATAGCAGATGCAAGTTAAGAAGCGGAGGACTATTGAGACGAGGTATACCGCGTAATAGATAGGCATATAGAGAATCTCAAATATCCTAACAATGACTTTGCCGGTCTTCCTAACCCACTTGGTGTCACGCACCCAAATTACCAGTCTTTGCCAGAGCCACTTAAAGAAGTATGCAATCATGAAGAGAACTCCGAGAATCATCAGGCCGATTGTTCGGATAACGTTCCAGACTTTTTTGAAAAAGCGTTTCATAATTCGGTATTCATTAAAAGTTTTCTAAATTCTTCGTAACGTTTAATAAGCGCCATATTCTGTTTAACTGTAGCAGCATAAAAAGGGCTCTTGTTGTGATACTTGATTCCTATAGCTAAGTCCCTATCAGGATTGTAGTGCTCCTGCATCAAGCTGAAAATCTCCAAGGACTTTTCTGGGTCATAGGCGTCTCGAATAGTATACTCAGTTCCGTATAAACGATTTACCTCCTTGACGTAGATTTCTCGCAATTGCAGAATTCCGGTGTCTCCAGCAGTTCCTAAAGTATCTGTAGTGAATCGGCTCTCAGTGAATGCAATTGCCATTATAAGCTGTTGCCAGACGTCCAGAGTATCTGCTACTTCGGTAACAAC
>CAYQBQ010000118.1:1781-3402 GCA_964415805.1 uncultured Clostridium sp. | reverse complement strand
AAAGGTAAAATTACAGCAAAAATTGCAACAATAATGACAGACTTTTCTCCACATGATCAATGGTTGGTACGGTCATGAATATACAGACTATTTTTTTGTTGCAAATGATAAAATGAAAAGCTATCTAATATCAAAAAATATTCCAGAAAGAAAAGTTTTTGTAACGGGAATACCAATATCTTCAAGATTTTTAAAAACATATAATAAAAAAGAAATTTTAAAAGAATTCAATTTAGAAGAAAATAAAAAAAATATATTATTTTTTGCCGGCGGTGAATTTGGGTTAGGGAAAAATAGAACTTTACAAATCTTTGAAGATTTAATTAAAAACTTTGAAAACATTCAAATAATTGCAATTGCAGGAAAAAATGAAAAAATGAAATTAAATTTTGAATCTATTGTAAAAAACTTTAATAAAGAAAAAAATGTTAGAGTATTAGAATTTACAAATAAAGTTCCAGAACTTATGGCAATATCTGATTTGGTAATTTCAAAACCTGGCGGATTAACAACTTCAGAAAGCTTAGCTTCAAATTTACCAATGATAATAATTAATCCTATTCCAGGTCAAGAAGAAGAAAATGCTGAATTTTTGGAAAGCAAAGGTACCGGTGTTTGGATAAGAAAAAATGATTCACCTTATGAAATATTAAAAAATATTATTGATAATCCTGTAAAATTAGAAGAAATGAAAAAAAATACAGAAATTTTAGCAAAAAAACATTCAACAGAAGATATTTGTAAAACTGTATTAAATACATAATTATATTAAATTATCAACTAATATTGTAACAAACATAACAAAAAACACATAAAATACTAAGAGGTGTATTTTATGTGTTTTTCCGATTTATCAAGTTGTAATTTAATAGGACTCGCCAGCAGTCTTGCAATATCTGTCGGTGAAAACCTTACATCAGATGAAGCTGCAATATTAGCAGCATTCTTTACTGCATTTGCCGATAATTTAGCAATAATTGCAACAACCAAAGCAAGAGATGAATCAAATCTCTCTTCTTCCCTCTAAAGCCTTAGTTAAAGTGATTTCATCTGTGTATTCTAAATCTCCGCCAACAGGAATTCCATGTGCTATTCTAGTAACTTTAATTCCTAATGGCTTAATTAATTTAGATAAATACATAGCTGTTGCTTCCCCTTCAACTCTAGGGTTTGTAGCAAGTATAACTTCTTTAACTTGTCCATCCATAAGTCTTGAAAGTAACTCTTTAATTTTTATATCATCAGGTCCAATTCCATTCATTGGAGAAATAGAACCATGCAATACATGGTATACTCCTTTAAATTCATGCGTTTTTTCCATTGCCACAATATCTCTTACATCCTCAACAACACATATTGAAGATTGGTCTCTCTTAGGGCTAGCACATATTGGGCATGGGTCTGTGTCTGATATATTATAACATTTACTACAATATTTTAAATTTTTCTTTGCTTCAACTATTGAATTTATAAATTCATTTGTTTCTTGTTCTGAACAATTCAAAATATAAAACGCTAATCTAGCAGCTGTTTTGTGCCCTATACTAGGTAGCTTTTCAAAACTTTCTATTAATTTTTCTATTGATGGTGAATATAATGACATCTGTCTTCTCCTTTTATT
>CAYQBQ010000118.1:0-1681 GCA_964415805.1 uncultured Clostridium sp. | reverse complement strand
TTTTATTACATTAACCCAGGTATATTAAACTTACCAAGTTCTTGACTTTGTGCAGAATCAACTTTTCTTAAAGCCTCATTAACACAAGTCAAAATTAAATCCTCTAACATCTCAACATCATCAGGATCAACAACATCAGGTTTAATCTTAATCTCTTTGATAACCTTTTCACCTGTAACCCTTACACTGATAGCACCTCCACCAGCTGTTGCATCAAACTCCTTTGTTGCTAACTCCTCTTGTGATTTTTGCATTTCTGCTTGCATTTTTTTGGCTTCTTTCATTAAATTGTTTATATTCATTCCGCCAAATCCTCCCATACCTCCTGGGAAACCTCCTCTTTTTGCCATTTTAAATCTCTCCTTTCACTCACTTCGTTCGTTCATTGATACTCAATTTTAAATATCAAATCGCTTCATTTCACTTATTTCTTCATTGCAAACCAAAATTTTCAGGGATTTTGTGTGGTGGCCCCATAATCCCTCTACTCAATTATATTGAATGGTATATCAGAATCATTTGCTAGTCTTTGTATGTCATCTTCTGGATTGTGTTGTACTACTTGGTTTGGATTTTCTGATATATATTTTATTTGCATTTCTTTGCCACATGCCATTGACACTAAATTTGAAATTTCTCTGATATTCTCTTGTTTTTCTAATACAGTTTTTCCAAAAGATGTCAAACCTTTTGGAAATTTAATTCCAACAGTCATGTCATTTATTTCTTCTGCCTTTGTATTCATTAAATTAGTATATAAAACTATCTTTCCATTTTGTTTTAAATCATTTACTATTTTAGGCCAACTTTTTGTTAAGTCATTTGAATACATTTTTTTATTTATACCTACATTTTTTGTTTCTTTAACATTCGTTATATTATTAACTCCACCTGTCTTATATCCTGAAACGTTCTGTTCCCTAGACATATATTCCGTCTTTGAAATATTTGAGTTTATATAATTTGAATTTGGAACACTTGCATTTTGCATATTTAAGTTTGAATTTTGGTTTGAGACAACTAATTTTCCTGATTTTAAATATGCTTCTATTTTTTCAAGTCTAGCCTCTATGTCATCTCCAACTCCAATTTCCTTACTACATAATTTTATTATTCCTGCCTGAAACATTATATTTTTTTGAGTTGACCACTTCATATCATTTTCCAAATTAGATAATTCATAAACTAAATTAACCAATCTTTCCTTTGATACTTTTTCTGCAATTGCCTTTATATTATTTATTTCCTCTTCACTATACAAATCAACCTTTCCAGAAGATTTGTAAATTAATATATCTTTTACATATTTAATAATTTCCCAAATAAAATTATCTAAATCCTTACCATCTTCTAAAATATCATTTATACTTTGTAAAGATTTATCTACATCATATTCTATGATACCTTCTGTTATATTATGTACAAAAGTAATTTTTGGAATTCCCACCAAATCCTTTATTTTATCTTCATCAATCTTGTTATCTCCATCTTGTATACATCTTTCTAAAATTGATAAAGCATCTCTCATTGCCCCTTCTGATAAAACAGCAATTATATTCAAAGCTCCTTCTGTAATTTCTATATTACTTTCATCACAAACTATTTTCAATCTTTTTATGATATCTTCATTCGAAATTCTTTTAAAATCAAATCTCTGACATCTAGAAAGGATTGTAGCAGG
>CAYQBQ010000117.1:0-3431 GCA_964415805.1 uncultured Clostridium sp. | reverse complement strand
TTTTCTTTTGTTTTCACTTAAAAAAGTACGGTTAAATACCCCTATCGACTACAAAAATGACTCCTCTGTGAATCCCATGATTTGCAGAGTTTTTTTTTAAGAAGCAATACAGAAGAGAAATGAACAAAAAGAAGTATCAGGAACCAACAATGGAACTTGTTGTGTTACAACATTCTATGCAACATCTGCTCGCAGGCAGTAACTATGATATCTTGATAGGCGGCGATAGTGTCGTCGGAGGTGTCAGCAGTGGAGACGGAATCGGTCTCGGCGATGGCGACTATGATGGTGTCATCCGCTAATCTCACAAAACAAGTTTCAGTTTAACGTAAGAACAAAGATGAAGAAAACTATGATGAAGAAAGCATCTATGATCATCACCCTACTCTGTGCCATGGTGCAGGGGGCATGGTCTGAGAGCGTGACGTTCCGTGTGCGCTCATGGAACAGCGATAACAAAGAGGTAGTGACCACTACCGAAACCCATGACGCCACCGTGCTGGAGGGCGAACACCCGGACGACTGGGTAGGTCTGACCAACGGCTACTATTTAGTGAAAAGTAACACGAAGTATAAAGTACTCAACATCATGGGCGACGACGTACACCTCATCCTGACTGGCGGTGCCACGCTCTTTTGCAAACATGTGAAGTTAGAGATGCCGAACAAACTCCACATTCATGACGTAGCTGATAATAACACGGGTACACTCGATGTTAATAATTCTAAAACAAAACATATACGTCAGGGTCAAGGAAAGAACTTCGCAACCGTTTTTTACAAACATCTCTTAGGCATTTATTTAAATGCTGCTGCCATTGGTAGCGGTGGTAAAGAGGCCAATATGGGTAGTCTCTACGTACATGGTGGAACAGTATATGCTCAACAATCAGGTCTGGGTGCTGCTATCGGTGGCGGTAAACAAGCCAGCATCGGTGGTGAGGTAGTTGTCTATGCCGGCATAGTGGAAGCGCATGTTATAAGCACCAAATCCTCTGGTGCAGCCATTGGTGGTGGTACTGAATACAGTCAAGGCGGACCAGTGACCATCTACGGCGGTAAGGTGATGGCTTACGTCAATGAAAGTATTAAGCATTTGCCAGCCAATAATGGTGCCGGCATTGGCGGTGGTTCATACGGAGGTCATGGCGGTACGGTGACCATTTGGGGTGGCGAGGTTCTTGCCATCGGCGGAAAAGAAGCTGCCGGCATCGGTGGCGGATATAAGGGCGCCGGCGGTGAAGTACACATTTACGGCGGTACGGTAGAGGCACGAGGAGGTGAGAAATGCTCTGCCATCGGTGCCTATAGTGACTATAAATTAGGCACCGTCGGCTTTAGCGACAACATGAAGGTGACGGGCGGAACAGCAGCACGAGGATCTAAGGATGTCGAACTCACTCCTACCATTGAGCGTGTGTTCACCACTGACGAGCGCGAAGCAGCCTGCCAGTGGCGCAGGTGGGTGAAGGCAGAGGCATGCCAGCACTCGACACCTACTGATGGCAGCGACAAAACGGAGCCTTTCTATTATACCATCGACGACAATAAGTTCCACACCAAGCACTGCCGCTACTGCAATACCACCTGGCAGGAAGAGCACTCGGGTAAGAGCTGCGTCTGTGGTGAGGCAAGCAGCATTAAGTTCACGGTCTATGTGCCAGATGCTACCAAGGATCAATACAAAGCGAGCGCCACAACTTCCGTGGGTGCTGGTAAGACATTCCTGTTGCCCGCATGTAGTGTCGTTCCAGAGGGCTACACGTTCGCCGGCTGGAAGATGAATCCTCAGGATGACGACATCAAATGGGTTTATGTGAAGGCTGGTGACACGAGTGGTGACCTCATCAAGCCGCAAGCATCAGTAACGGCTGTGGCAGGCATGGACAATGCCAAATTCTACGCCCGCTTCCTCTATCTCTTCAATCCGACATGGGAATGGGCTGATGACTGTTCGTGGGCAAAGGTGACGCTCAAGCACAAAGACCTGAGCGACGTAACCCTGTCATCGACAGATGATGACCCCAAGGTAGTCATCACCCAAACTGTCCTGACGGAGACCGTGACGGTATTGGAAGATGATGAAATCACCACCCATGAGGAGGAATGGGAGATAGGCACGCGCTACACTGCCACCTGTACCTACACCCTGGACGGCAACGAATATACCTTCAGCGAATATTACGATGTCATAGATGTTCCCACTGTCGAGGACATGACCCTCAAGGACAATGCCGACAACAGCGAGACCATCACATATAACTACGACTGTCCCGTCAATGCCACCCTCGACGGGCGCACACTCTATAAGGACGGCTCATGGAACACACTCTGCCTGCCCTTCGACGTGGATGACATCAGCACTACACCATTGGCTGGCGCAACCGTCAAGACACTCTCGTCAAGCAGCTATGACGTGGCGACCAACACGCTGACCATCAACTTCTCGGAATCCACCACCTCTCTCACTGCCGGGACACCCTACATCGTGAAATGGACTACCACGGGCACCGATGTCACCAATCCTGTCTTCAACGATGTCACCATCAGCGAAATAGAAGGCGGTAGCACCGAATCCTCCTACATCAACCTCGTGGGTTCGTTCTCCCCTGTCAACTTCACAACAGAGGACAACAACAAACTGTACCTTGGTACAGACAACAAGCTGTACAGTCCTACCAAGGCAAGGACAATGGGCAGCTGCCGCGCATACTTCCTGCTGCACAACGGACTGAATGTCAACAGCCTGAACGCTAACGGCGCACGTGTCCTGCTGGACTTCGGCGACGGAGAGACGACGTCTATTGATGTAAGAAGTAAGAGGGAAGAGGTAAGAAGTGGTGCCTGGTATGACCTCAGCGGTCATAAGGTCACTGACGCTTCTCTTTCCTCAAGAAAGGGTATCTACATCCACCAGGGCAAGAAGATTGTCGTGAAGTAAGAGTGAAATACGAAGAATAATACAAAGGAAGCCCTGCCAATCAGCAGGGCTTCCTTGTTTTTGGTATGGTGTTTAGTCTCAAAGGAGGTATCGGAACAGGGATTAAGTGTTGTTGAGTTTCTCACGCAGGAATTTCCCTGTGATACTCTCGGGGCAGGCGGCAACCTCCTCAGGAGTGCCGCAGGCTACGAGGTTTCCGCCTCGGTCGCCACCATCGGGACCGAGGTCGATGACGTGGTCGGCACACTTGATGATCTCCATGTTATGCTCGATGACGGGGATGGTATGCCCTCGTCCGATGAGTGCGTTGAAGGCATGAAGCAGTCGCTGGATATCATGGAAGTGTAGACCGGTGGTAGGCTCGTCGAAGATGAAGAGTGAGGGCTCCGTGGGTCGAAGGTGCCGCCTCCGTGGGTCGAAGCCCTGGGCTTCAAAGGTCGAAGGTACGGGCTTCGTGGGGCTTGGGGATTATCCCTAAGGGTCTTGGGGA
>CAYQBQ010000116.1:0-3456 GCA_964415805.1 uncultured Clostridium sp. | reverse complement strand
GGTAGTAAAAGGACATCATTTTCCAAAAGTAACTTTAGTAGGAGTTATTGCAGCCGATAGTTCTCTAAATATAGATGACTATAGAGCAACAGAAAGAACGTTTCAAATATTAACACAAGTTGCAGGAAGAGCAGGGAGAGAAAATTTGCCAGGAAAAGTTATAATACAAAGTTATAACCCGGAAAATTTCAGTATTCAAAATGCACAAAAACAAAACTATGAAGAATTTTATGAAACGGAAATAGCTTTAAGAAAGCAGTTGAAATATCCACCATTTTGCGATATAATAATAATTGGATTTAATAGTATAAGTGAAAAAGAAATAATAAAAGTTTCTAATTTTGCTTATGAGTATTTAAATAAAAACTTAAAAACTGAGAAATTTAAAATATTCAAGCCAATGCCTTCTCCAATAGATAAAATACAAAATAAATATAGGTGGAGAATTATAATAAAAGGTAACATGAATGAAAATACAAATGAAGTACTAAATCAATTATTAAAAGAATTGTATAATAAAAACTATAAAAATATAAAGATAACGGTAGATGTTAATCCAAATAATATGATGTAAGGGGGAATAAAAATGGCAATTAGAAATTTAAGACTAGAAGGGGATGACATTTTAAATAAAAAATCAAGAGAAGTTGAAGTTATAGATGATAAATTACAAGTATTAATTGATGATATGATAGAAACAATGCATAAATACAATGGAGTGGGATTAGCAGCAGTTCAAGTAGGTATTCTAAAGAGATTAGTTGTAATAGATTTGTATGATGATAAAGGACCAATAGTTTTAATAAATCCAGTTATTTTGAAAACTAAAGGTGAGCATGAAGTAGATGAGGGATGCTTGAGTTTTCCTAACCAATTTGCTAAAGTAATGAGACCTGAAGAAGTAACTGCTGAATATACAGATAGAAATGGGAAAAGAGTAAAAGTAAAGGCTAAAGACTTATTAGCTCAGGCCATTTGCCATGAGGTTGACCATTTAGATGGACAAGTTTTTATTAATAAAATTATTCCTGGAACTTTGGAATATGTAGAACCTGAAAAATGAACCATCGGGGACGTTGATTAATTGGTTGAAAACCAATTAATCAACGTCCCCAGTGGTCGAATTTTTTTCACAGAAAAAAAGGAGGAATTTATATGTTAAATATTTTATTTATGGGAACACCAGATTTTGCAAGAGATAGTTTAGAAGCGGTATATAATAGTGGATATAACATATTAGGTGTTGTTACAAATCCGGACAAACCAAAGGGAAGAGGAATGAAAATGGTGGCCTCTCCTGTAAAAGAATTTGCACTAGAAAAAGGATTAAAAGTATATCAACCTATAAGAATAAAGAATAATACTGAATTTATAGAAGAAATAAAAAAATTAAAACCAGATGTTATATGTGTTGTAGCATATGGAAAAATTCTTCCAAAAGAAATATTAGATATTCCTGAAAAGGGATGTATAAATGTACATGGCTCATTACTTCCTGAATATAGAGGAGCTGCCCCAATACAATGGGCTGTTTTGAATGGTGACAAGAAAACAGGAGTAACAACAATGTATATGGATGTGGGAATGGACACTGGTGATATAATTTTAAAAGAGGAAGTTACAATAGGTGATGATGAAACAACAGGAGAATTATGGGATAGACTTTCTAAAATTGGTGGAAAATTATTGGTAAAAACATTGAAACAAATTGAAGATGGAATTGCACCAAGAGAAAAGCAGGGAGATAATTTTACTATGGCTCCAATGTTAAATAAAGATATGGCTAAAATTGACTGGGAAAATAAGACAGCTCAAGAAATAAAAAATTTAGTAAGGGGCCTAAATCCTATTATGGGAGCTTATACATTTTTGAATGGTAAGAAGATTAAATTTTGGAAAGTAGATATTTCAGAAAATATTGGATATGACCCAGAAAATATAAAAATTTTTAGAAATGGAACTGTTTTGGTATCTGATCAAAGAGATGGATTATTTATTAAAACAAAAAATGGAATTTTGAAAGTTATAGAAATTCAAGGAGAAAATGCAAAAAGAATGAATATATGTGATTTTTTAAGAGGAAACCAAATAAATGAATTTGAAATATTTGAATAAAAAGGTTGTAAAAAATGCTAAAAATTGATATACTTATAACATATTTAAGTATATCAATTTTTAATTGTAAAGGAGGAGTTTTCATGAATGAAAATGAAAAAGAAGAATTAAAAAATGAGGACGTTAATAAAGAAGAAAACGCAGAAAATGGTATAGAGATATCAAATGACGTAATAGCAGTAATAGCTGGAGTAGCAGTATCAGAAGTACAAGGAGTTGCATCTATGTCAGGAGGCTTTGCAGGAGGAATAACAGAAGTATTAAGTGGAAAGAAAAATATGGCTAAAGGAATAAAAGTTGAAAAGACAGAAAATACTGCTAAAATTGATGTAAACATTATAGTAGAATATGGGTCTAGAATACCAGATGTAGCTTTTGAAATACAAAATAGGGTAAAAAAATCAGTAGAAGGAATGACAGGATTTAAAGTAGAAGAAGTAAATGTTCATATTCAAGGAGTTAACACCAATATAGTAAAAAATGATAAATCCGAAGGAAAAGAAGAATTGCAAGATGATGAACAGAAATCAAATGATTAATTAAATTAAAAATACAAAGAAAAAGAGAGGTAAAAAGAAATGAAATTTATAGAAAAAATCGCATTAATTATATATTCAAATATTATATTAATATTATCAGTTATAGCATGTTTGCTAGTATTTGGATGGTTAGATATAGATATAGTACAAAGTTTAATAAAAACATTAATAATATCTGAAACATCATCAAAAGTAATATTAGGAGTAAGTTTAGTATTTATATTATTATCAATTAGATGTATATTCTTCGATCCTACTTCAAGACAAGAAATAAAAGATAAACAAGGAGTACTTTTAGCAAATGATAACGGAAAACTAATGATATCAAAAGAAACAATTGAAAACTTAGTTGAAGTTGTTATAAAAGAATATAGAATGGCAAAAGAAGTTACTTCAAGAGTAGAACTAGATAAAGACAATAATGTTAATATTTTTGTTAATCTAGTAGTAAGTTCAGATACTATAATAAAAGACTTAACAGTAGATTTACAAAATAAAATAAAAAATAAAGTCAAAGAAACAACAGATTTAGATGTAAAAGAAGTAAATATAACAATAAAAAAAGCTATTCAAGAAAAACAATCTAGAATAGAAAAGGAATAGTTAACAAGTAAAACAGAGAAAAGGGGGAGCAAGAGTTATGGACGATTTCAAGAAATTTATAAGCCAATATAGAGGAGCAATAATAGGGGTAATTGTTTCAATAGTTATATTAGCTACAAGATTATATAGTTTAATAGTAGGAATTTTATTAATATTAGCTGGTGCCTTTGTCGGAAATTATGTTCAACAAAATAAAGAT
>CAYQBQ010000115.1:0-3469 GCA_964415805.1 uncultured Clostridium sp. | reverse complement strand
TTTCTCGGATTGTGTGAGGATTTATCCGTCTGGTTAGGTTTATTGCGTCTACGGTCACGGAAATAG
Source organism: uncultured Clostridium sp. (assembly GCA_964415805.1). Classification (GTDB taxonomy): domain Bacteria; phylum Bacillota; class Clostridia; order TANB77; family CAG-508; genus CAG-269. The sequence goes on along the minus strand of CAYQBQ010000115.1, from coordinate 3,403 downwards.
GCAAAAATAAGATTACGGCGTTTTATTTGGGGACGGGTCTTTTTTAGGGTAGCCCCACCACCACAAAGAGCAAAGCGGCCTATCTTACCTTCATTACATTCAGGTAATTTTTTGGAAAATTTTCAGAGAAAAAAAGAAAAAGAGAGATTTTTTTTTGGGAAATTTTTTGGGAATTTTTTCTGGGAGGATTTTGGGTGATTTTGTTGGGTAGGTTACGAATTGTTAAATTTGAGTAGTTCAAAATTGGGAAAAGAGAAAAAGGATATGGAAAAAGGGGAAAAGGGAGGTCGTACCCAGACGCGGCCGAAGGTGAAGGTAGTGACGAAGAAGGGTAGTTTGACGTTGAGGGATGTGACGGGAGTAGCGAGGACGAAGTATGCTGCGGAGAGGGAGGAGGATTTGTCTGAGATGGTGTCGATGGTGTTGGATGGAAAGAGTTACCGAGAGGTGGCTCGTGTGTTGAGGTAGCGGAGGCAGAGCAGGGGTGAGGATTACATGTTGACTGAGGGGATGGTGAAGACGGATGTAGAGATGGCGTTAGGGGAGTGGCAGTCTGCGAATGTAGGTAAGGTGGAGGTAGTGATTGCGCGTGAGTTGGCGAAGTTGGCGGACATGGACCGTAAGTTAGCGGATGATTACAGGGCGAGTCAGAAGGTAGATGCGAAGAGTTATGCTGCGTTGCGGAGGATAGGGATGAGTCATGAGGAGATCATGGGGATGGTCTTTGCGGGTGATCAGTACTTCATATTGGCCCGGAAGGTATTGATGGACCAGACGTTGAAGATATTGGGTGTGAACAAGGGTGCGTTGGGGGACAAGGGCACGAAGAATTACTACAAGTTTGAGGGGATGAGTGAGGATGCGATGTTGGAGATGGTTCGAGGGTTGCAGGATCGGAGGTATCGTCAGGTGAAGGGTGTTGATGTTCAGGGAGGAGAGGTGAAGGATGTAGAAGGTGAGAAGGAGGGCGGAGATGGTAAGCAGTGAGTTAGCGAGGAGGATTGTATCTGACCCGGATGCGTTGGTCCGCCATGTGGCACGGGACAATTTCGAGGCGTACATGAGGTACCAGAGGCCGGATTTGGACGTTGCGGGGTTTCACCGGAATTACTACCGAGTGTTGGACATGTTCGCTCATAAGCGGATTAAGAGGCTGATTATCAGCGCAAGCCCGCAACATGGGAAGTCCGAAGGAAGTTCGCGTGGGTTGCCTACGTTCATCGAGGGGTTGAATCCAGACACGAAATTGGTGATTGCATCGTATTCGTTGGGTATGGCTCGAACGTTCAATCGTGCTTGTCAGCGGTTGATGGGGAGTTATGAGTACCGGACGTTGTTTCCGGACTCGCTCATTAACGATTCTGGGGTTCGTCAGTACAACACGTACCAATGTTCGGCGGACCAGACTGACATGGTGGGTCATCAGGGATTCATCAAGGCGGTTGGCCGGGGTGGTGGTCTGACGGGTATCCCGGTGGATGTGGCGATTCTGGATGATATTTACAAGGATTTCAAGGAGGCGAATTCTCCGATTATCCGTGAGCAGGCGTGGAACTGGTACACGTCGGTAGTTCGTACCCGTCTGCACAAGGATTCTCAGGAGCTGATTGTGTTTACAAGGTGGCATGAGGACGACATCATTGGCCGTATTGAGAAGAGCGGTGAGCCGATAGTGGTGGCGAAGTCGTGGTCGGACTTGGAGGGTGTGCCGGACAATGCATGGGTCCTGGTGAATTTCCCTGCGATCAAGGTTGGTCCGCCGACGGAGATTGATCCGAGGGAGCCCGGCGAGGCGTTATGGCCTGAGAGGCATCCTTTGGCGGAGTTGGAGGAGCGGAGGCGTTTGGACCCTAATCTTTTCGAGTGTTTGTACCAGGGTGATCCTGGGAGTTCGGAGGGCCGGTTGTACAGGGATTTCCGGACGTATGCTGACAGGGGCGAGTGGGGCCGTTGTGTTCGCAAGGGTGCTTACATAGATGTGGCGGACGAGGGTGACGATTTCCTGGCTGCTGTGTGTTACGATGTCTATTTGAGCGACAATCGTGTCTGGGACGAGGCGAAGAGGCGTTATGTGCCGTTGATTTACCTGTTGGTGACGGATTTCGTGTACACGCAGGATGGGACGGATGTGACGTACATAACGGTGCCGAACATGTTGAACCTGAACGGGACTCAGAAGGCGTGGGTGGAGAGCAATGCCGGGGGTGCGCAGTTCGAGAAGAACATCCGAGGCAAGGTTCGTGCGCGGACGGAGCCGTTCCATCAGCAGGGGAACAAGGAGAGCCGTATCGTGAGCAATGCTGCGGAGGTGAATTCGCGCATCATCATGCCGGTTGGGTGGGAGAGCCGGTGGCCGGAGGTTTATGCTCATCTGAGCCGTTTTCTTAGGTATTTCAAGGGCAACACGCACGATGACATCGAGGATGCGTTGACGGGTGCTTATGAGAAGGAGGTTGCGGACGGGTACATGGGAGGATACCATCAGCGGGCGAGGGGCATCCGGAGGGTGAATTGAATTTGTATAATTGGGGAATGGGGGTTAATTTTGAGTGAGGAAAGGGCAGAGGGTAGCCCCGACTACAAGACATAGAAAATATTCTGCGAATATGAGACTCTGCACATGTCCTGTCGGTACGGCTCTGCCTACCCTTGACAACTATTCCTGCCCGGCCGATTTCGGTCAGGTGCGTCGGTTCGCCATCATGCGTCTTTACGACGGGGAGGGCAACCGTAATTCGTTCACTTCTGCCGCTCCTATCGGCACGTTGGCTTCCTGGACCGCTAAGATTGCGAAGACCGATTCCGAGAAGGTGGTCATTTCTCCCGACGTGTACGGTTATTCCGAGAGTGGTGGTGATGTCATCACCTGGGGTTCTGGGAACGAGGTTCCCGGTGGCATGCCGGAGGTTGTGGGAGCGAATCCCGTGACTGCGAGCGGCACGTTCCGTCATCTTCCCCAGAGCATGGTGAAGAAGATGCTTCCGCTTGCCTGCGAGAAGATCGGCATCATCCTCATTTCCGAGAACGGTCAGTTCGAGGCCGTCAAGGGTGAGACCGAGGGCACGTACTATCCGATTCCGGTCGGTTCGTTCTTCATCGGTCCGAAGGTTCACGGCGGATTCCAGGAGCCTGACTCCAACGCCTTCTCCTTCACCCTGGCTCCGGATTGGAGCAAGGACACGGAGATTGTGACTCCTTCGTTCGATGCCCTCACCGAGTTGGTAAACCCGACGGCCTAACCTTCGTGCCTTATCAGCCATGAAGGAGACGTTGGTGACGGTGCGCTGTGCGGAACTTGGTTCCCGCAGGATGCGCTTCCTTGAGGCGGAGACGCTGCTTCGCATGAGAAACAACGGAGGATGGGAACTTGACGACAAGGAATATGAATACGACAGGGAGATTC
>CAYQBQ010000114.1:1259-3506 GCA_964415805.1 uncultured Clostridium sp. | reverse complement strand
CAAGACAGGCACACGAAGTTCACGATATAAAACTTGAAGCGCTTAAAGAAATAATCGATGACGCAAACGGACAGTCGGTTCTTGTGGCTTGGACTTTCCAGTCTGACCGCGACCGCATCAAGGAGTATTTAAAAAGCTATGAAGTAAGAGAGCTTAAAACTGCTCGTGACATAGTTGAGTGGAACGAGGGCAAAATACAAATTCTTATTGCACACCCAGCTTCAGCTGGTCACGGCCTAAATCTCCAAGCTGGAGGAAATATTATAGTCTGGTTTGGTCTTACCTGGAGTCTTGAATTGTACCAACAATTTAACGCCAGACTTTATAGACAAGGCCAGCAGAAGGGCGTTATTATAAATCATTTAATTATGAAAGGAACAGAGGACGAAGAGGTTATAAAAGCTCTCAAAACTAAAGACAAAACACAATCTGGACTCCTGGAGAGTCTTAAAGCAAAGCTTGATAAATATAAACAAAATTTCCAATAGCTATGAACATTTTACACAGAGCTGACGAAATCGTCAACCACCGTTCTGAAGAACGCGAACGCCAGTATGGCCCTTTCTCCAAGTGCATGGAGCGCGCGGCAAGCATCTTTAACGCGATGTCTCCTGAGGGTGAGTCTATCACGCCTGAAGGTATGTACCGTGCAATGATTGCAATGAAGTTCGCCCGTGAAGCAAATGCGCACAAGGAGGACAATCTTCTTGACGTTCTTGCCTATATTGGAGCACTCAACAATTACATTGATGAGAAGCATGAAGACCCTAAACTCTTTTAGTCATGGTAGAGATTAGCAACGTAAAGGTTTACGACCTTCAGGAAAGTGTATGTGCTTGCCGCAATGCTATGCGCATTGAACCTTCTGACTATTCTGCGGAAGACTTTGAAAAGTCGTTAGAGAGAGCCAAGAAGCTGGCAAGTCTCAGTAGTAACTCTGGTCACCCCAACTTCCTGACTGGTATTCGCGTGTCCTTTGACATCGTGTACCCGCAGTATTTCACTCCGCAGCTTCAGCGCTACCATTTTATCGACATTGTGTCTTCCAGTAGTAAGGACCATAGGTTGTCGAGAATTATGGAAGCTAACTGCTACAACAAGTATGTGAGCGAAGAGGTTAAGGCTTCTGTGCAGAAATACCTCGATGCTTACAATGCCAATCCGAACTATGAGAATCACATTGTTCTCCTAAGCAACTGTCCTCTCGGTCTTCAGCTCTTTATGAGGTGTAGCACTAACTATATGAGCCTCCGAAACCTCTACCATCAGCGTATTCACGATAAGCTGAAAGAGGACTGGAGCGCGGTTCTCGACATGATTCGTAATCTGCCTTATGCAGAAGACTTTATAACTCTCGGCAAGTAATGGGACGCACGTTTCAGGAAATAGCAGATGAGATAGACTTGACTTGGAATGGCGTAAACAGGCAGACCGTTAGAGCAGGTATTTATCTGGAGGCACTTCAGGAATTTGATACAACTGACCCCGAGGCTACCCGCGGCGGACAAAGAGCTAAAGACTTGGTACTGGGCTTTCTGCAAACTGCGTATTGTTTTAAAGGTCGTGCGAGCTATAGGCTGAAACGAGAACTAAGAGACGCCGCAGGTATAAAATTTGATATTCATAAAAGTTGTCACGTAATATGAAAATTGTAAAAGTAAGAAATGTTAAAACTCCTGAAAGGGGTACTAACAAAAGCGCAGGAATAGATTTCTATATTCCTGAAGATTTTGAAACCAAGATGCTCTTCCCGCATACTGACATCCTTATCCCGTCTGGTATTGTAGCCAAGATTCCCGAGGGTTATATGCTCATGGGCGCGGATAAGTCTGGTGTTGTGGTATCAGAAGAGGGCTACTCCAGAACCAAGCTTGGGCCCAGAAAGCGCAGGCCTTTTCCGAGTCCACTCATTATCGGCGCCAAGATTATTGACGAGGACTATCAGGGTGAAATCCATATCCACGTCATTAACGTCGGTAACAACTGTATCACACTCACGCCTGGTATGAAGATTGCGCAGTTCATTCTTGTGCCTGTCTCCTACGAGGACGTTGAGGTCGTTGACTCAAGAGACGAGCTTTTCCCTGAAGAGTCCGACCGTGGCGCCGGTGGCTTTGGTTCAACCAATAAGTAGAAACTTAGGCCAGTCTCCGAGTTGTAAGCAGTTCTAATTACAAATTTACGCATATCTAAAATAAACTGCGACAAGATAACTAAGTGAGGCTGGCCTTTTATTCTTAATGCTAT
>CAYQBQ010000114.1:0-1249 GCA_964415805.1 uncultured Clostridium sp. | reverse complement strand
TGTTGGCTCAAGGGACAAGCTTTTCCCTGAAGAGTCTGACCGCGGTGCTGGTGGTTTCGGTTCAACCAATAAGTAAAAAACTTAGGTCAGTCTCCGAGTTGTAAGCAGCTATAATTACAAATTTACCCGTGTCCAAATAAACTGCAACAAGACAACTAAGTGAGACTGACCTTTTAATCTTAAAAGCTATGAGACCAGATATTGAAAAATACCTTCGTGAACAAGGTTGGGTGTTTGCCGGAGTATCGCAACCGGACCATAAGCGTCAGTGGGCCCAAATGGACGGTAACAAAGTTAAACGTGTGGCCCTTGAGAGCGAACTTGAGGACCTTGCATTAAACATAGTTAGCCATGACTAAAGAAGAAGCAATTGATAACGTACGGTCATTCATTGGCCAACTTACTGCTGAATGCCAAGAATCAATTCACACTCTTATTCCAGAACTTGCAGAGAGCGAGGACGAAAGGATAAGGAAAGCGTTAATTGATGGCATAAGGCAGATTAGATGTAAGAATGGCGTCACTCAAGAACAAATGCTTGCTTGGCTCGAAAAGCAGAAAGAGCAGAAGCATCCAGATGGGTGTTTTACTTGTGACGAATACAAGAAAGGCTATGAGGAAGGCAGGCGAAATGGATTTACCGCAGGATACAACAAGGCTATGAAAGAAGTTGAGCAGAAAGAGCAGAAGCCGGAGTGTGACAACGAGACAGAGGTACAGAAGGCATACAGGGAAGGGAAGAACGCAGGAAGGAAAGAGGTGTTAGACCATCCAGAATATTATGGTCTTCAACTAAGGAGGATGTATGACTACGAGACGGGAGAGAGAAATCCGGAGTGGAGCGATGAGGATGAAGAGATGCTGAAAAGCATTCTATTTGTTCTCGAATCGTATGTCTCTCATTCCGAATCTGCGTCAAGCCCATCATTAATCACTTCATATCCAATTTATTACAAAGAGATTGACTGGCTCAAATCCCTCCGTCCTTCTTGGAAGCCTAGCGAGGAACAGATGGAGATACTTCAATATGTATGTACACAATCTTCCCATCCAAACCAAAAAGTAATACGAGTGCTTGAATCGCTTTACAACGACCTCAAGAAGTTGTAGCTTATGAAAGTAAATGAATTAAAAATAAATAGTAATATTAGAGCTAGAGAGGTTAGGATTGTTAACACAGATAATCCCGGAATCTATTCTTTAAAAGATGCTCTAAAAATTGCTGATAGTCTAAATCTTGATTTAGTTG
>CAYQBQ010000113.1:0-3544 GCA_964415805.1 uncultured Clostridium sp. | reverse complement strand
CATCAGGTTCTCCTGAGCCTTTTTCTCATCGATGATCTTTCTCCGGCTGATGCCGTTGACCAGCTTGTAACCCGGATACCGGACGCCATTATTGAGCGCCTGATCCAGGGCGTAGTCGGCCACCTTGGTGGCCCAGCGCTTGATGTCCTCCACCATGCCCAGCAGGCTGGCGATCTCTTCCGGACTCAATTCGTTGGGCAGCCGCTCCTTGCCGTCCTCGGTCAGGCGGGCCTTGGCGGCGTCCAGCATAAAGGTGTTGTAGGCCCTGCAGGCGTTTTTGCATACGCACCAGCGGCACTGATCCGTGCCCGGGTTGTACTCTCCTTCGCCCTTGTAGGCCAGCTCTGCGATAGGCTTGACCACGGCTTCACCCCAGTTTTCAAGCGACTGCCGGTCAATCGTCCAGTCCGTCAGCGAGTCCAGCCTGGGCTGGATGATGTGCAGCGTCACCTGGCTGATGTCGTACAGCATTCCGAACTCGTTCAGTGCGCCGAGGCCGTACAGCTTCAGCTGTGGGTTGCTGACCGCGCTGACCGGGACGCCCTTCCCGTATTTGAAGTCAAACACATGGAGGATTCCGTTTCCGATCAGGATGCAGTCTGCGGTGCCGAATCCTTCCGGCACCCAGGGGGAGAGATCCAGCTCCTGCTCCAGGTATATCGTAGGATCGGCCCCCTGCAGTCTCATGTGGTTAAGGACTCCCATGATTTCATCGCAGTAGACCGCGACGTGTTCGACCATTGCGGGCCGGTACAGCGGGTCGGCCTTGATCTTTGCGGGAACGGTCAGCTTCTTTCCGGCCAGCAGCTTCCGCATATGATCCTCAGCCAGGGCGTGAGCCAGTGTTCCCTCCGCAGCCGCTTCGGACTGCTCGGGCTGCACGAATTTCTCACCCCACCGGATGCTCGGAGGACATTTCAGCCACTGGTGGGCCTTGCTGGCACTCAGTACAGCGTGTCTCTCAGGCATCTCACACCTCCGCGAGGGCCCTGGACATCGCTCCGGCGTAGTCCTCCTCCTTGAGCTCCGTCAAGTTCTCGGCCTTATAGGCTCTCAGCAGCTCGCGAACTGCTCCAGCGCCTTTCCGTTCCCGGAGATTCTTCAGTGCCTCCCGTACTTCCTCAATGGAAGGGGGATCGGGGAGCTTGTGCTCAGGGGCGTTCTTCGCGTTCTCTTCCATCTGAGCCGTGGATATTACCGGCTCGGCCTTCGGGGCGGCTTTCTGTACGTTCACCCCGGAGAAATGGTCTACCAGATCGAGCAGCTTCAGCCGCAGCTCCTCTGCGGTGTTGGCTGCGATACTCAGGTTAAACATTGGTGTTTTCTCCTCTCAAAAACTTGATCACAGATTCCGTGGATACCCGCAGCGCTTTTCCGCGCCAGAAAAACGAGAATGGCAGGATGCCCTTCTTGGCCTGCACGTTGTAGTAGTACGGCTGGCCGCCCAGCACCTCAGCAAGCTGCCGGGAGGAGCACGTTGGCCCGAATTCCCGGAGTCTCGCGACGGCCACCTCGGTCTTGGACGGCCCGGAGCTAAAGAGTCCCAAATCAGTTTCACCTCCTCTTTGACTAAAAATGAGTCACCGATGAGCCTAAAAATAGCCCGTTGCCGGGTTTTGACTCTGTTTAAGCCTCCTTTCGCTCGTTTTGACTCATCCGATCTACATGGAGCATTATAGGCGTTGACTGTATTTTAGTCAATGCCCATTTTTTACAGAATTATTGCAACTTGTAAAAGATTGTGTTAAAATGAGTCAAAAGGAGGTGATTATGTGTCAAAAGTTTTCGCAAAGAACCTCAGAGCGTTCCGCATGAGCCTTGGAATCACTCAGGAGGAGCTGGCTAAACGGGTAGGTTCCACCAGGAGCTCCATCAATAATTATGAGTCCGGGAAGAGTGAGCCCAACTTTGAAATGTTCTGCCGCCTGATATCTCAGCTTGGCCTGGAGCCGGATCAGCTCCTGTATGAGCAGGATTTCGGCGTTCCGTATGTCTACACCCGTCAGGTCACGGATGATGAGGCAGCCCTGCTGAGTGCCTACCGGGATGCTGATCCGGTTTATCAGACGGTCGCGCTGGATATCCTCCGGCAGCACAGAAAGGCAGGGAAGAAATGAAAGAGAGTAAAGTTGGGTACTGGATTCTTATAGGAGCGCTTGTTTTCGTAGCTCTTCTCTGGTATGCGGAAGGGGAAAAGGGGTCGAAGCTGTACAAGGAAAATGAGCGCCTCCAGGAGCAGATTGATTCCCTGAAATCGGAGATAAGTGATCTGGAGGATTACATCAGAGAACTGGAGGGGGACAGATGAGAACACCCGGAACAGGCTCTGTCTATAAAAGGAAAGGCCGCCCGGGCTGGATGGCTCAGGTGGTAGTAGATTACCGGGACAGCGGGACTCCGATATATAAACGGCAGACTTTTCCCACCCGGAAAGAGGCGATCCTGGGGCTGGAAGAGCTGCGGAAAAAGGCAGACGAGAAACCCGTGCTCACTGTTTCCTACTACTATAAGGCTTTTGAGACGGGCAGAGGGGCGAAGATATCGAAGGATAAGATGGATGCCTACCGGATTGCCTACAATCGCCTGAAGCCGATCCACGGCACCCCGATCAGCGAGCTGACCGTGCCCCAGCTCCAGAAGCTGGTGAACGATACCTGCACCTCCTATTATCCGGCCCGGGATGTCCGGGTGCTCCTGAATCACCTTTTCCGGCTGGCTGCAGTAGATGGGAATGCCAACCCGGCCCTGCCCGGGCTGATCGAAATCCCGAAGCTGGAAGAGAAGCATCGGGAGGCGTTTACGGAGGATGAGCAGAAGCTCCTCTGGGCCGCCTGGGAGGCCGGGAAGGTCGATGCGGCCATCCCGCTGATCATGATCTATACCGGGATGATGACGGGCGAAATGCGGCGCCTGGAGGCCTCTCTGATTGATCTTGATAAGATGGAGATCACTGGGGTCGGTTTGAAGACGAAGGAAAGGAAAGAGAAGTCCGTCCTGATCACGGAGGCCATCGTCCCTCTTTTGCAGGATTTGACGGAGAAGCATCCGGAGGGCAGAATCTTTCCAATGAATGAGGAAGACTTTTATGCTTTGTACTACGCAGCTCTTCAGGAAGCAGGGGTCACCCGGCATCTGACTCCGTACTCCTGCAGGCATACCACGGCTACGGCTCTGGCCATCACGGCCAATGTGGCCCCGCAGACTGTCCAGAGGATCATGCGCTGGTCATCCACGAAGATGATGGATCGCTATGTCCACCCGGATGACAGCGTGGCACGGGAGGCCCTCGAAAAGCTGAAAAAACGAGGGGGGTACCCAGAAATGAAAAAGTGCTCCCCTGACTGGGGAGCACCCTTTTTTTTGATAAAGCGCCGATTTGGTGAGTAGGACTGGTGAGTAGTTAGGTGAGTGGTTAATCAGTCTGGTTAATGTGTTAATCTGTATCAATTTGGAGCAAAGAAAAACCCCGGAACCGTTGAGATTCCGGGGTTTGAGCGGAGAAGCCGGGATTTGAACCCGGGCTGCGGTCACCCGCACTACTCCC
>CAYQBQ010000112.1:0-3594 GCA_964415805.1 uncultured Clostridium sp. | reverse complement strand
CTAATTTTTCATTATTATATGAATATTGTTCATTAAATTGATTTAATCCTTTTACAGTTATTGACATCTTAATACTATAATCAACAGAATTGTTAACACCACCATTTTTAGCCTTTTTGTTATAATCAATTACCTTGTTTATTAATGAAACAACATCTGCTCCAGTTATTCCTTTATCATCCAAATATCTTTCAAAATCTTTATTAAACTCAGCAATTTCAGAAGTTTTTTCTATACCTTGTTGTCCTTTTTCATAATCACCAATCTGATTAAACATCAACACAAGTGCTCCTATAATAAGCAAAGCAATCAACATTCCACCAGCTATTAATAACGCTTTTGATGCATTTTCCATAATCTTCTTATCCTTTCGTTAATCTTTTAAAAACTTGTAGATGACATACTACCCATTGTAGATGACATACTTGTAAGTCCTATGAATACCAATGGTATAATTAAATATCCTACAAATAAGCAAACCATTGGAGCAAATCCTATTACTTTTCCTATAATAGCTTTTCTTGAAATTAATCTTTCATTTGATTCTTTTCTCTTATCTCTATAATATTCTCTTTCTGAATCTAATTCATCAAATGCATCTTTAATTGGTATTTTTTCAACTGCTGCCTGCATGCTTTCAACAATTCTAATTAAAGGCATATATGATATTTCATTTTTTAATTCTTCCAATGCTTCCCATGCACCAGCTTCATAGTTATTAACACATCTTGTAATTTGACTCTTGAATATGTTTGAATATCTTTCTAACCATTCTAGAATTATTTCAACATTGACTCTTTCTATTCTCATAAGCATAAGAATAATAGTTTGGAATTGCATTACTTCATCTTCCATTTCTAATTGCCTCATTTTAGATTGAAACATTAAAATCCATATTGGAGACATATATCCTACTATTGCAAATACAAATGCCAATAAAAGTTCAAACCATTTAAATGATTCACTATTTACTACTTGTAATTTATCAAATATTCTTTCTGCTGCTTTTGTTATATCTTTATCTTCGGCATCTCTATAATATTTTGATACTCTAAGAGCTTTTTCTATATCTTTTACAGTTGTATCAACTTTTCCTCTAAACATATCTAGAAAAACATTATCTTGCTTTGTTAGTTCCATAGCTTTTTTCTCATCTTTTGCCGACATTCCACCAATCAAATTGTAATCTGTTGTCGGTTGAGTATATTCATAATCTATTGCTATTTGATGTAAGTACATAAATACAAATATTGAAACAACAAATGTAACAATTGCTAAACATATTCTATTTACAAATACCCACTCCATTTTTAAAGATGATGCAGCTTCTTTAAGTAAATCTTTTATTTTTTTATATTCTTTTGTTCCATCCTTTGGTATAAATAAATCTATAATTTTTTTAGCAAATTTATTTTTATATACTTTTTCTTGCCATGGGTTCTGCGTATTTTTAGTGCTCATATTTACTGAACCATTATCTTTTAATTTTCTAACTAATATGTAAGATATAAATGTAATTATTAATATTAATATTTGTACTATAGCTCCTGATTTTCCATAATACCAGTTTTTTACGAATGAGAAATTTGATACTGCCCAATTTTTCAATGGTTCTAATAGCAATACAGGTGCTATTGATATAAATGACAAACTTTTAAATACATAATCCAATTTATCTCTTTTTAATATTTCAATTTGCATTTCCTGTGTTATATTATCAACATTTTTCAAATATAATGATGCGCCATCTACTTTTCTATCACCAAATTCTTTAGTCAAATATGATAATCCAGCAAATTCTTTCAAAAAGTTATTTGGTGCTACGTCATAATATTTCTCAAGCTCTGTTTCTGGGTCATCTGAAATTAGAATTTCATATATTTTTTCACCTTGTCTTGATATTTCCTTTTCATCATCCTGAGACACTTGATATATAGCTTCTTCTACCATGTTAAACTCATGGTATGCATGTCTTATTTCTGAGAAAAAGTCTATTTGTTGTACTAATAAACTATTATCTTTTTTGTCTACAGAACCTTCCATTAATATGTCTATCATAAAAACTTCAAATATTAATAATATAAACATTAATAAAAAGTTACTTCTTGTAAAAATTATTGTCAATATAACTAATGGAAGTAATATAGCAAGTGCTTTTGTCATTATTTTTGCTGAGTCTCTTCTTGTTGCGTATTCATCATCTATATTTAGAATTTCCAATCTTCTTCTCAATTTTAATATATATCTTTTTATAAATGGTATTCTAGAATATGTTAAGTATAGTTTTTGAAATAGTATCTCTGTTGAAAATTTGCTTGTATCTGTTCCTTGTCTAAGTTTTTGTATCTTTTTGTATTCAGATTTTTGCATTTTCTTAGATAATATATAATACGCTATTCCTATTACTACCATTAATGCTATCGAAGTTCCCATTATCATATATATTACCTGATTTGACACTTGTTTTTCACCTCCTGATTTTCAAGTTTAGAAGTATATATACTTCTAAACTTTAAATTTCTGTTTTAGGTTTTCTTCCTCTTTTTTTTGGTACTTTTTCTTCTACATTTGCTGATACTGAAACAGTTTCTCTTGTTTTTGCTTTTTTCCAATGTCTTTCTACAAATCTATCAAAACCTTCAATATCTGTTTCATCCATGTTTTCCCTCATACCTTGTAAGTTTGCTTCTGTTATTGGATTTGTAATTATATATTCTCCATCAACATACTCTAATATGTTTCTATATTTATATAACTTTTTATCTGTAATTTTTTCAAAATAATGTGTTGCATTATCAAAAAATTTATCAAATTTTCCTTCTAATGTTTTTTCGTTTCTATGATCAAATGTGTATTCGTTTTTGTCTTCAATTGGTATACATTCTGTTATTCTTTCTACATATCTTTTTCCTCTAAAGTCTTTCTTTAAATGTATATCGAAGTTTAATACTTGTACAACTTGTTCTTCTGCTGTTTTTTCATTTTTAAATACACCTGTTCTAAGCATTGAGTTTCTTAATGCTGTAACTAAGTTAGGAAATGTTTTTGCGTGGTGAGTAAATAATGTAAATTTAGATGCAACCTGTGCTGCTTGTATCATCCAAGATGCTACGGGGTCTGTTGCAACCTCACCTATGATGTTAACAGAACCATCTGTTTTCTTTTGAACATCTAGACCTTCTTGTCCAGATATTGTATCTGTTTCTCTAAATGTTAATATGTTTCTTGTTGGGTATATTTTTCTTAAGTGTAACTCGAATGCTGTTTCTTGAACCCTTATGTTCATTGTTTCATATATATTTTCTATCATTCCCATAAGCATTGTTGTTTTACCACAACCTTGCTCACCAGTGATTGATATAATTCTTGCACCTTTTACTAAATATTTTAGTAATTCTATTGATTCATCACATCCTGGTTCGCCTTTGAACCATTGTTCTAGTGTTGAACGTTTTACGTCGAACTTTCTTACAAAGAATGCCCATGTTTCAGAGAAACTTGGTCTTACAACAACGACACGAGAACCATCTTTCATTTCATTGATTTTATAACCATTTGTATCAGATAATTGTCCTGGGTTATTGTATTTATAAA
>CAYQBQ010000111.1:2529-3614 GCA_964415805.1 uncultured Clostridium sp. | reverse complement strand
AAGCAAAGCTCGGTATTTTTTCGTAGTTCTTGAAGGCTTTGGCTATCTTGTTGTAGTCGTTCTTTACACCCGGATTTTTATCGCCCGAACAAATACCGTTAAAGTATTTCGCGCTTGAACGCTTATACTCGCCACTGGTAGCTCGACATCCTGTCGCAAATTCCCATACAAACATCTGCGTAGCTATCCATTGCTGACCGTCCGTTCCTGTCAGACCTGCTTTGTTTTTTGACTTTCCGAAAAGAAGAGCGAGGTTAATCGCCTTGCGTTGCGCATCGGACATACCTTTCCACGCGGCTGAAGCGTCCTCTGTCAATGTGTTTCCCGACTTCAGCGTGTGTCCGGGCTGAATACAGTACGCGTCCTTTCCGTCAGCCTTGATTCTGCACAGTTCTTCGCCGACTTCGCCGACGACATAGCCGTCGTTTGTGGTTTTCTTCACAAATTTGATGATGTTATTCGATGTGTCATAGCAGTAATCGAATGAAATTGTGTAGCTTTTCGCCGCCGCTGTTATCGGCAGGACGAAAATGCTTGAAAAAACAATCAGCAAGAGCAGCACTACCGAAACGGATCTCTTTGCTGTTTTCTTGTTAAAAACTTTTGTCATTTTGGTTTTACCTCCGTAAAAATGAGGACAGTTGTTGAAAACTGTCCTTGTGTTATATTTATTGTTGAATTGTCCCGTCCTATCTTTTAAGAGATAGTTATTTATTAAAGAGATAGATTTCTTTTTCGGATAGTAGAGATAGTAACGGGGGTTAGAGTGTGAGAAAGGGGGATTTTTAGCGGCTGTCACGCTCCGCTATGCGTTTTTGATACTTCGCATAGTGTTCCAACGCCCTGCAAACATAATCCTCGGTTTTGTCGAGTGTTATGCTTTTGGGAATGAGCTTGCGTACTCTGTCGCTGCTTAAAACAATCCGTTCTTTCTGATTTGGCTTTTCCTCGCACATAATCTCGCTGATAGTCTGTGTAGACAGTGTGCCTTCGTCCTGCATTTTTCTCAGCCTGATAGCCTGAGCGTGTGACGGCGTTGAGAGATTGAGTTCAATTTCTTCAAGCACAGCCTTTTGAAAATCCTC
>CAYQBQ010000111.1:0-2429 GCA_964415805.1 uncultured Clostridium sp. | reverse complement strand
ACGGCGTTGAGAGATTGAGTTCAATTTCTTCAAGCACAGCCTTTTGAAAATCCTCATTCAGATATGACAGCTCAACGGCGGGACGCATTTTGATACTGCCCTCGTCAACTAAATCAAGGAGCTTCGGTATGAGATAGGTAAGACGTATATACTTCCTTATCTGCTCGTGGCTTTCGCCGCTTTCCTCGGCAAGAATTTCTCTGCTTGTCTTTCCTTTTAAATCCTGCAACACCGTTGCAGAATTATTTTTAGGTCTACCTGCTTGCCTTTTCATAGCCTCTAATCTCATTTTGTAAGCAAATGCTTTTTCGCTCGGCAGAATTTCGGGACGGTGGTAATTGCTTTCTACCATCAGGATTGTAGCTTCATCGTCCGTTAAATCTCTGACCTCACATCGTATGGTGTCCATCTGAGCAAGCTCACAGGCTCTTTTGCGCCTGTGTCCCGATACCATTTCATATCTTCCGTTCTCTTTGGGACGGAGTATAGCGGGAGTGAGTACGCCGTTTGTCTTTACGCTTTCAACGAGCTTGAACATTTCTTCGTCGTCCTTAACCTTAAACGGATGATTCGGAAAACCGTCTATCAATTCAAGCGGAATTTCTCTGATAACTCCGTTTTTCTTCGCGTCGCGTTCTTCCTGTGAGGAAAAGAGGTCATCGAGCGTCGGGAGTGAAAAGTCGCTCTTCCTGTTTGCCACTTGATAACACCTCCTTCGTAAAATGTTCGTAGGCTCGCGCTACTGCGCTGTTCGGTTCGTACTTGTAAATGCTTTCGCCTTTTGAAGCAACCTCGGCTGCCTTTACAGCCGCGGGGATTTTTGTGCCGAAAATTTTAATGACGCTACCGAAATTCTTTCTGATAGCGTCCATTGTACTCTTTGCGAGGTTTGTTCTGTTGTCTACGATTGTGAGCAGAATACCCTCGATCTTCAAATCGGGGTTAATATGCTTTTTTACTTTAGAAACCGTCTGTAATAACTGCGTCATACCCTTCGCGGGCAGGTATTGAGCCTGAACGGGAATAATTACGCTGTCGGCGGCTGTCAGCGCGTTGAGCGTTATCATACCAAGCGAGGGCATACAGTCAATTATAATGTAGTCATAGTTATGCTTTACGGTATCTAAATACTTTCTCATAGCTGTTTCTCTGCTCATTGCCGTTACAAGCGACATTTCAAAAGCCGATAATTCAAGATTAGCGGGAAGCAGGTCTACATTCTCCTTGTGATGAAGAATACCGCTTGTCGCTTCTGAATTCCTGTCCCGTATTACGTCCGACAGCTTGTCAGAAATAGTAATATCCAAGCTGTCGGTATCCTGCCAACCGAGTGAAGCCGTTAAGTCAGCCTGCGGATCAGCGTCCACAAGCAGCACACGCTTTCCCTGCATAGCCAAGCCTACGCCTAAATTGACAGTAGTAGTTGTCTTACCGACGCCGCCTTTCTGATTACAGACGGCTATCGTTTTGCACATACAATTTCCTCCTTCCGTTTTGTGTTTACAATACGATTATCCGCTTATTTGTCGTTTATGCCCATACGGATTTAGAGTGGGATTTCGTTAAGTTACGGCTTGCTGTGCCGTATCACAGGAATTTCACCTCTCGCTATGAGCCTTTACGGGAGTACCATTGTCCTCTCAACTGTCATCGCCGTATCAGGAGCAGCCTGATACTTGTAACAGGGATTCTCGCTCGCTCTATACTATATTATATATAGAGGTCGTCGCGTACCTGAATACTGTGGCTCGCGCTTCTGCGCTTCGTTGAGATTGAAGTCTTAACGAAATGGCTATTAATTTGTCAAGGTGCATAGAAAGAATACAGAATGGTTGAACGTATCTCTCTATACATTTGCACAAAGGGTATTATACTGCACACCCATTTTTATAGGGTTCAGTAATTTTTTCAAAAAAATACCGCCTACCTCAAAAAAGAGATAGACGGTACGGAAAACTATATGACTTTTAGTTTCTTTTTGCGGGCTTTTGTTACTTTTATAATCAGCTCATCCACAGGATCAGCGTACTTTCCTTGAGCTAAAAGCTCGTTTTTCAAATTTACCAAACCCTTTAGTAATTGGCTTTGTTCCTGATAACTGAAATACAAATGATACTTAACGTCCTTCATAATCAATTCCTCCTTATTATTTCAGATTGCTTAAATCTCCAAGCATAGAATTTTTCCATTATAGTTTCAGCATCTTTTTCCGTATCAGAGTTAATAAAAATATGGACACGTCGGAATGCTTGCTTAACTTTTTCTAAAAATGCAACCTCATTTCCTGAATTGTAAGGGATATTAATAAACCTAATATTTCGTTTTTCACAAAGATATTTTTTCAGCCTATCAACTGCCTCCGTCTTTTTATATGTTTCAATAACAAGTTTTTCTTCGGCAATATATGTTTCTAAAGGTATGCCGATAAT
>CAYQBQ010000110.1:0-3645 GCA_964415805.1 uncultured Clostridium sp. | reverse complement strand
AAAGAACTAGAAAGAAATGTATCATTAAGAGTAAAAGATGGAGAAACACCAGATTCATTTGAAGTATCAGGTAGAGGTGAATTACATTTATCAGTATTAATCGAAACAATGAGAAGAGAAGGATTTGAACTATTAGTTTCAAGACCAAAAGTTATCTTTAAAGAAATTGATGGAGTTAAATGTGAACCAATCGAACTATTAGTTGTAAATGTACCAGATGACTGTGTAGGAAATGTAATTGAAAAATTAGGAAGAAGAAAAGCTGAAATGGTTAACATGGAACCTGCAGAAGCTGGACATACAAAGATAGAATTTAGAATACCAGCTAGAGGAATAATTGGATATAGAACAGAATTCCTTACAGATACAAAAGGTGAAGGAACAATGAACCACATATTTGACGCATATGAACCATACAAGGGAGATATCCAAGCACGTGTTAGAGGAACAATAGTCGCATTTGAACCAGGGAAATCAGTAACATATGGACTATATAATGCACAAGACAAAGGTGACTTGTTTATAGGACCAGGTGTAGATGTTTACGAAGGAATGATCGTTGGTCTAAACTCTAGAGGTGAAGACTTAGCAATAAATGTATGTAAAGAAAAACACTTAACAAATACTAGAGCATCAGGTTCAGACGAAGCATTAAGATTAGTTCCACCAATTCAAATGTCACTTGAAAAAGCTATTGAATTTATTCAAGATGATGAATTAGTTGAAATAACACCAAAATCTATTAGATTAAGAAAGAAAATATTAGATTCTAAAGAAAGAGAAAGAGCTAATAGAAACAAATAATATTATTTTATATTGGAGTTGAGAAAATGACTAAAAGAATGAATAGAAGAGGTAATGTGGAAATGTATAGAGTTACTCCAGGAGTTAAAATAGATAATATTACTAAACATATTGAATATAAAAAAAATCTGTTGCGGGAGTAAAAAGTGATGATACTAAAAATAGAGAATATGTTATAAAGGAAATATTAAAAAATATGTCTGATGGAATGACAGAAGATGAAGCTTTAGATGTAATAATGCAAGATAATATTGTACTACAATTTGATTATCTTAAAAGTAATGGATGTAATTTAAAAGAATGTTTTAAAAATTGGGTAAAAGGTTATAAAAAGCAAAAAGCGAGAGAAATGGAAAAATAAAAGTTAGACTTAAATGTCTGACTTTTTTAAATAGAAATAGAGGTTATAAAAATGAATAAAAATGAATTAGAAAAAATAAAAAAAAAGGCATTAGAAGAGCATATTCCAATAATAATGGATGATACATTAGAAGAAATAGAGAAGGAATTAAAAGAAAATTCTCCAAAAAGAATACTAGAAATTGGTGCTGCAGTTGGATATTCGGCAATGTGCTTTTCAGAATTTTTAGCTGATGGTGGAAGAATAGATACAATTGAAAGAGATGAAGAAAGAAGTCAAGAAGCAAAGTTGAATTTTGAAAAGGTTGGAGTAGAGGATAAAATAACACTATATGAAGGAGATGCTGTAGAAATATTACCTACTTTAAATGAAAAATATGATATGGTATTTATAGATGCGGCAAAAGGAAAATACCCATTCTTCTTACAACAAGCATTAAGAATGATAAATGAAAACGGAATTATATTTGCTGATAATATTTTGTACAAAGGTTATGTTATGAGCGATTATAATAAACATAAACAACGTACTGCTGTAAGAAATTTAAGAGAGTATATAAAAGAAGTTTCTGAGAATCCAAATCTTGAAACAGAAATTTTGGAAGTAGGAGATGGATTAGCAATAAGTAGGATTAAAAATAAATAAAAAAGAAAACAGTCGTACCAAAATTAGATTGGTACGACTGAAATTTTTAGAAAGGATTTAGAATGGACATCCTCTTTGAATTATTTGATAAGGTTTTTCAAGACCTATAAAATCAAAAACCTGTCCTTCTTTGAATGCATATCCAGGCATTTTTATTTTTGACCTGTCAAATTCAATATTGTTTTCAGAATATCTTATTTTTTTATATGCATCATGCCCAGCCAAAGAATGACTTTCTGCATGAATATGCATATCAAATGTACGTATCTGAATTTCAAAACATCTGCCAGATGCTGGATCTTGGAAAATTGTATGGAGTGACTGATAACCAGTTGCTTTTGGATTCAAGATATAATCTTTCACCCACGACTTATATTCTTTTGGAAGAAAAGAGTTTTTTGGAATTTCAATATCGTTGAATTCTTCCCTTTTAAATCCTTCCGTTTGGAATACATTAGTTGCAAGACATGGAATAAATCCTTTTTCAATGTTAAATTTTATTACGGTTTGTAATAAATCATAACATAGTTTTATATTATTATCAAAAATGATAAATCTAAAGGCAAGTTCATCTTTAAAATCAGATAAATCTCGCTCTTGAGAAAGGTAAAGGCACATCTTTTTTTCTGCTCCGATTACATCTTTACGTCTCCCAGCAAGATGAAATTTCAAGTTCGGATATGTTTTTTTTGTAAATGAATATAAGAAATTATAATGAGTTTTTATTTTTGCTAAAAATTTGTTATCCAGCAAAATATTTCTATATTCATCTATTTTGTTTGCATGTAACCAGTGGGTTAAGTCATTAGTATCCCGTAATGCTTTTGAGTACTTTTTTAATACTTCTTCAGGAGATGATGATTCGTACAAAAAAGGTACTATACTAATATTGCTTTTTTCTGTTGCTGTCATTATAAAAGTCCTTTCTTAAATATAATTTTTTATGTAGATCACATAAAATTATTATATCATAAAATGAAAATAAATTCAAATTATTGACACAGATGGAAAATCTATATATAATATTATGTATAATAAAATTAGAAAAAAGAGGAATAAAAAATGAAAAAAATAGAATTATTAGCACCAGCAGGATCATTTGAAAAAGCAAAAACAGCATTTAGATATGGTGCAGATGCAGTATATTGTGGAACATCATCATTATCACTAAGAACAAGAGCAGATATGGACAATGACGACTTAATAAAAACAATAGAATATGCACACAGCATAGGAAAAAGAGTACATGTAACACTAAACATATTTGCATGGGACGATAAATATGAAGAAATAATAGAAATGGCAAAAACATTAAATGAAGTAAAACCAGACGCAATAATAGCAGCAGACGGAGGAGTAATAGAAACATTAAAACAATATGCACCAAATGTACCAATACATGTAAGTACACAAGCAAACATAGTAAGTGTACATGATGCAAACTTCTGGTATAAAAACGGAGCCGAAAGAGTAATAATGGCAAGAGAAATAAACAAAGAACAATTAAAATACATAATGAAAAACAAGCCAAAAGACTTAGAAGTAGAGATGTTCGGACATGGTTCAATATGTTTTGCGTTTTCAGGAAGATGTTTCTTGAGTGATTTTATGTGCGGAAGAAGTGCAAATTTAGGAGATTGTGCACAAAGTTGTAGATGGTCATACAATTTATATGCAGAAGAGAAAAACAATCCAGGACAATTATATCCAATAGAAGAAAGCAAATATGGAACGAGTATATTCTCATCAAAAGATTTATGCTTGATAAAAGAGATACCAGAAATAATAGATATGGGTATAGATAGTTTGAAAATAGAAGGAAGATTAAAAACAGA
>CAYQBQ010000109.1:0-3690 GCA_964415805.1 uncultured Clostridium sp. | reverse complement strand
GATGAAATAGATGCAATTGGAGCAAGAAGAACATCAAATAGTGGAGCAGAAACAGAAAACAATCAAACACTAAATCAATTATTAGTAGAAATGGATGGATTTAGCTCAGAAGAAACAATAATAGTATTAGCTGCAACAAACAGACCAGAAATGCTAGATAAAGCACTTTTAAGACCAGGAAGATTTGATAGACAAATTGTAGTTCCAACACCTGATTTAAGAGGTAGAGAAGAAATTTTAAAAATTCATGCAAAAGATAAAAAATTTGCAGAAGATGTTACTTTTAAAGGAATTGCAGAAGATACAGCAGGATTTACAGGAGCAGAACTTGCAAATATTTTAAATGAAGCAGCAATTATTGCAACAATAAATAAACATGACGAAATTGAAAATTCAGACATAGAAGAAGCGGTTAAAAAAGTAACGGTAGGACTAGAAAAGAAAACAAGAGTATATTCAGAAAAAGACAAAAAACTAACAGCATACCATGAAGCAGGACATGCAGTAGTAAGCAGATATTTACCAACACAAACAGATGTAAAAGAAGTATCTATTATACCAAGAGGAGTTGCAGGTGGATATACAATGTACAAATCTGACGAAGATAAATACTATATATCAAAAACTGAAATGAAAGAAAAATTAGTTGCGTTACTTGGTGGTAGAGCTGCTGAAAAATTAGTTTTAGACGACATTTCAACAGGAGCTAGCAATGATATAGAAGTTGCAACAAAAATAGCAAGAGAAATGGTTACAAAATATGGTATGAGTGATAATTTAGGACCAATTGACTTCCAAGGAAAAGAACAAAATGATATGTTTGTTTTTGGAGAAAATATTGGTGATAAAATTGGTGCAGAAGTTAAATCTTTAATTGATGAAGCATATAACAATGCTCAAAGATTATTAATAGAACATAGAGATAAGTTAGACATGATTGCACAAACATTACTTAAACAAGAAAAGATAAATGAACAAGAATTTAATAGAATTTTTGAATAATAAAAAGCTATCCAAAATAAAATTTTTGGATAGCTTTTTATTATTTTGCCGAAAGGCGTACCGGAATTGTCAATTTTAACAATTTGTGTGACAGCTTTTCTACTGATTCAACAGAAGTAACTGTTGCAGTGTTTGGTTTTGTCATTGTTCCTCCACATTCTGAAACATAATCACAAATTAGTGATTTATTTGGTGAAAAAACATCGAAGTCACAGTTAATAGCGACTCCTGTTGAGGTACCCTCAACAAAAATTTCAAATTGAAACATAAAACCTGCCTTTCTTTTTTTGTGCATATGTTTTTAACTACAATAATATATTACCAAAATTTAGGCTAAAAGTCAAATTTACATAAATAAGAGTTCTTTAATTGCCCTACAATAAATTTCATAAGCAATAATTAAATTATCAATAGAAATAAATTCATCAGTTTGGTGGCACATATCTTTTTGACCAGGTAAATTTGCCCCAAAAGAAACAAAATTATCAAAGGCACGAGCATAAGTAGCACCACCAATAGCAATAGGTTCACTATTTGAGTTAGTAACATCATTGTAAATTCTACAAAGAGTTTTTACTAAATATGAGTCCTTAGAAACATATAGAGGGGACTTTTTACCCACAAATTCACAATAAACACTGTCAAAATTTTTGCAAATACAAGTAAAACTATTTTCAATAAAATCAAAAGTAGTATTAATAGGTGTTCTCAAATTAAAACCAATTTTTAATTCATCATTTTTAAAATAAAATTTACCAACATTCAATGTAAGCATTCCAGATTCATCAGGAATATTAATATTTAACTTATCTCCATTAAAATCAAGTCCAATATATTGTGTAAATAAATCAAATAGAGGAATAACAATATCATAATTTTTAAATAATTTATCTAAGATAATTATCAAATGAGAAATTGCATTTATGCCTAAATCAGGATGAGCAGCATGTGCTTGAACACCATGAGATATTATTTTAAATTGATTTTTATTTAAAATTTCAGTATCAATTTCAAATGAAAGTTCAGTTGCCGATTTTTTTACAAAAGATATTGTATCATTAATATCTATTTTATTTTTAACTGAAATTATACAACTACAGTATTTAGGAACAACATTTAAAGGATTATTATTACAATCAATATCACTTAAAACAATATCTAAGTTTTTTAAAGTAGAATAATCCATAATCAAAAATGGAGAAATAAGGCCTTTTTCAGCATAAATACAAGGAAAATCAGCATCAGGACTAAAGCCTATAGATGGGATTTCTTCATGTTTTTTATAATAATCAATACATTTCCAATCCCTTTCTTCATTTAAACCTAAAATCAATCTAACTCTTTTATTTATAGGAATATTGTTTTCTATGCAATAATCCATAACAGCTTTCATAGCATATAAACTTGCCATAACTGGACCTTTATCATCAATTGCACCTCTACCATAAATTTTATTATCAGATATATGTGCATCAAAAGGAAGATAAGTCCAATTTTCTCCTTCAGGAACAACGTCTAAATGTCCAACAATACCAATCAATTCTGGTCATTTCCAAATTCGATATATCCACAATAACCATCAATATTTTTTGTTTTAAATCCTAAAGATTTGCCTAGACTCAATATATATTCAAGAGCTTTTACAGTATTTTTTCCAAATGGTTCACTAGGAATATCAGACTCAGCATGAACACTTGGAATTCTTATTAGTTCTTGTAAGTTATTTATAAGTTCATCCTTTTTTAAATATTTTTCAAACATATTATCACACACCTTTCTAATATATTTTTATAATAAAAATATAACTGTTATTTTAGAATTTGTTAACACCATACATAGTAACTGAAAAATATATAACAACTACTTATATTTTTTCCAAAATTAATAAATACATTATATCATAAATTATATTAAAAAGGTTGAATAAAATGAACAATAATTATATAATAACCTAAACAAAAAAGACCAATACTAAAATTATAGAAAAAACATAGGAGGAAAAAACATGGAAAAAATAAAAGACATTGTAGAGCTAAGAGAGATTGCAAAAAAAATTAGAAAAGGAATTATAGAATCAGTATATAGTGGACAATCTGGACATCCGGGAGGATCATTATCAATTGCAGATATAATGACAGTCTTATATTTTTATGAAATGAACATAGATCCACAAAATCCAAAAGATGAAAACAGAGATAGACTAGTTTTATCAAAAGGACATTGTGCACCTGCACTATATTCAACACTAGCAAATAGAGGATATTTTGATATTGAAGAATTAAAAACTTTAAGAAATATAGAAAGTAGACTACAAGGACATCCAGATATGAACAAAATACCAGGAGTTGATATGACAACAGGCTCATTAGGACAAGGATTGTCAGCAGCAAATGGTATGGCAATAGCTGGAAAATTAGATAATAAAAATTACAGAGTATATTGTATAATGGGAGATGGAGAAATAGAAGAAGGACAAGTATGGGAAGCAGCAATGGCATCAAACAAATATAAATTAGATAATTTATGTGTAATTGTAGATAATAATAATTTACAAATTGATGGTACAATTGAAGAGGTAATGAGTTCTTATCCAATTGATGAAAAATTTAAAAGTTTTGGATTTCAAGTTATAAATATTGATGGACACAATTTTCAAGAAATTATAGATGCTTTTGATGTTGCAAGAAA
>CAYQBQ010000108.1:0-3706 GCA_964415805.1 uncultured Clostridium sp. | reverse complement strand
TGTACGAAGTAGATTGGGCAGAGGACGGAACCTACAGACCTGGAGAGTATAACTCACCAGAGAAGTTCTTCAACGATTGTTTGGAGAACAGCAAGGAGTTTGATCTCCAACTGGGCTATTTTAGTTCGGCAACCATCAGCGTATTAGCAGAAGGCTTTGCCACCTTTATCTCAAATGGTGGCAAGATGAGGCTCGTCATCAATCAGATAGTATCTGAAGAGGATAAAGAGGCAATCAGCAAAGGAATGCATGGTGGCGTGATTGATTGTTTTGACCTCACCAACTTTGAGGCGTTGCGTCAAACATTTGATGAATACCAACAGCAGTTTTTTGAGTGCTTAGCATTCTTAATCTACAACAAACGCATAGATATACGTATCATAAAGCCTCGCAACAAGAAAGGCATATCCCATACCAAATCGGGGCAGTTCCGTGATGGGGATAGTATTACTTCATTTACTGGTTCTGCTAATTTCACTATCAGTGGGCTGTTTAACAACCTCGAAGAAATCAAGATAGACCGTAGTGACTCTGTTGATAAGATGGTACAGAACCGTATTGCTAGCCAACGTGAAGAGTTTGACTCTATCATGAATGGCAAGAAGCGCAACATAGAATATCTTTCTCCTGAGAACCTTATTTCTGCTATCCAATCCAACTATGGTGACAAGGATATAGAAGAATTGCTTGATGTAGAAAAGAAGCTTCGGAAGATAAAAGCAGAAAAGGCAATAAGGGAAAGACAGGAACAGATGGACCTTGCTTGTGATGACTTGAATATAGAACCCAAATTCCCTTATGCATCAGGACCGCGTGAATACCAAATGACAGCTTTCGAAAATTGGAAGAATAATGGGCAAAAGGGGCTTTTTGCTATGGCTACAGGTACAGGTAAAACCATCACATCGTTGAATTGTCTTTTGGAAATTTATAAACGAAAAGGATATTACAAGGCAATTATTCTTGTGCCAACAATAACCCTTGTTAATCAGTGGGAACAGGAGTGTCGGAAGTTTAACTTCAGCAACATCATCAAGGTTTATTCAAAGAATCTTACTTGGCGGGACGAAGTAGAACGAGTTGCTTTTAATGAAAAGTACAAAACAGATAAGGAACTGGAAGTCTCATACATTATCATTTCTACATACGCCTCTTATTCAAGAGAAAGAGTTTTCAGAGTTTTAAATGGTTTCGATAAGAGACGATTACTGATGATTGCAGATGAATGTCACAATATGGGCTCAGGTTCTTTAGTCAAACGTCTTAAGGAGATTCCATATCTGCGCAGGATAGGATTGTCCGCTACCCCAGACAGGCAGTTTGATGATGAAGGAAACAAGAAACTAAAGAAGTTCTTTGGCTCAGAAGAGCGCTATACCTATGAATACAGCATGGAAGAAGCTATACAGAATGGTGTGCTCTGCAAGTATATGTATTATCCTCATTTGGTAAGGCTCAACGAGGAAGAAATGTCTACTTATATAGATCTATCACATAAAATAGCTCGATACTTTAATTTTAATTCAGAAACTTTTGGTCGTATTGATGAGGAATTAAAGAAGCTATTGTTAATTCGAAAGCAAATAATTCACAAGGCTGCAAATAAACTTGAAGTGTTTAATATCATTTTGAAACGGTTCGAAGAGAAAGGGAATCTAAAGTATTCTTTGATATATGTGCCAGAAGGTAATAAGCCTGATTACATAGGTGGAGGTGATGACTTTGACTTATCTGAAGAAATAGGAGAAGATAAAGACATGGATCATCTGATTAATCTCTATACCAAAGCTGTTACGGAGGTAGATGACCATGTAACAGTGAGAAAGTTTGTATCAGGTCAGCAAGACCGTGAAGAAATACTGCATGATTTTGCTACTGGCAGGCTTCATGTACTCACTTCCATGAAATGCCTTGATGAAGGTGTTGATGTACCACGAAGCGAGTTGGCAATCTTCTGTGCCAGCACGGGTAACCCTCGTCAATTTATACAGCGAAGAGGTCGTGTACTTAGAACGCATCCAGACAAGAAAATGGCCGAATTGCATGACCTTGTTGTGGCTCCGGAGGTAAATCCTTATAGCGATAGCTATCGTATGGAGCAGTCGCTGTTGAGAGGAGAACTTATGCGAGTTATAAACTTCTCTTCGCTGTCAGAAAATCCTTCTTATTCAGAGTTAGAACTCCGAGAAGTCTTAGATCACTATGGATTGAATTTAACTAAAAATAATTATACTATATGAATAACAGAGAGAGAATGTTACACATGGTTCTTGATGACAAGAAACTGCAAGAACTTTACGACTATGACAAGTCAGAATATGAAGACTTGTATACTGCGTTGAACTCTAATAATGTAGTAGTGGTCGCGGTAGCTAGAATTATTAAAGAATTGAATGGCTCTACTGATGAGAGTGTTCAGAAAAAAGTATATATGACAGTGTTTAACTACATCAAAGACAACTATCTATTATGATTATTAAGAAAATTGAAATCCGTAATTTCAGGAGCTATTATAAAGATAACTCGTTTGATTTTATTAATGGTTTTAATCTAGTCATTGGTTCTAACGGTGATGGAAAAACAACTTTCTATGATGCATTAGAATGGTTGTTCCGAACAGATGGGGCTAATAAAATGGATACTAAATTTATATCCAAAAAACGATCGGAAGAATTACTCCCTAATGATTCTGACAATGTTCGTGTAGCAATGACATACGAACATAAAGGGCAGAAAAAAGTCCTAGAAAAAATGTTCCGTTTTACAAAATCTTTTGATGGAGAATTGAGTACATCTAATTATACATTCACTTTAATTGAGATGAATGGTATTGAACGTATAATAAAGGAAGGCAATTCGTTTGATAAAGATGTTTCGTCAGAAATGCGTAATTTCATAATGTTTAAAGGAGAAGATGAACTGAATGTATTAGCAAATTCAAACTCCCTAAAGTTACTTGTGGATAATTTTGGTGACGTAAAAAACTTTGATGCCTATTTTTCTTTTATGGAATATGCTATAACGAATGCAGACAAAGCTCGTGATCATGCCCAAAGCAACGACAGAAAAAATGAAAAAACGATTAAATCTCTTAAGAATAAGATAGAATTAGAAACTGGTATTCTCTCGGATATTGATAAAGAAATTAATATCAAAGAAAACGAAGCTATCAATTTTGAAACTATGCTTAAGAAAATTGAGCAGAGTAAAGAGTCTTCAAAATTACTTGTATCTTCCAATCAACGAATTAAAAACTTGCAAGACAGGAGAGTTGAAACGATTTCCCGCATCAAAGAAAATTACACTATAAATCTTCTTGATGATATGTGGATTTTAATGGGCTTTAAAAATATCGCAGAAAAGTATTCTGCAAAAGTAAGTGAGATTGATAAGCTTAGTAGAAAACTAGAACAAGATTATCTTTTAACCGAAGGCCAAAAAAGAGCTATACAAAAGTTAAAAACGGATTTTGTTCCACTTCCTGTTAATATTCCAGGGAGGAAATATTTACAGGAGATGTTGGATGAAGAAGTCTGTAAGATATGTGGAAGACCAGCTGCAAAACATTCAGATGCTTGGAACTTTATGAAACATCGGTTGGACGAATTTGAAGCGTCGCTAAATGATGTTGATGATAAAGAAATACAGCCATATTACGAAAATCATTACATAGCAGAATTGCGCAATCGTAACACTATTTTAGAGA
>CAYQBQ010000107.1:0-3710 GCA_964415805.1 uncultured Clostridium sp. | reverse complement strand
AAAATTTAGTGCTAATAAATAAAAAATTTTAAGACATTTTCAAAAATGATTGACAGAATTTTACATATTTTTTTTGCTTAGCTACGCGATTAAAATATTTATATACTGTAAACATTGAAAAGAGGAGATAATTAAAATTATTCTCCTCTTTCATTTTTTGTTTATAACTGTTTTGAGAAATTTTCTAATTTTTTCCAATCATCAGATGAGATTAAAAAAAATCTAAGTTTCCTATCACTATCAATACTAAAATAACAATTGAAGCCTTCTTTTCTACAATTATAAACAATTTTTTTTACTTTTTCATAATCCTTCGATATATCATCTGTTTGATATGAAAAATTTAGTTTACGTGTCTTTTTATTTTGTTTTTTCATATGCGTTCTCCGTTCATAGTGCCTTAACACGGTTTTAATTAACACGGTTTCAAAATTTATACTATATTTACATAATAGCATAAATTACTGCAATTTTCAAGTATTATATATTAAAACTTGTCATTTTATTTGCCACAGCAGTTCTTGTATTTCTTACCAGATCCACATGGACATGGGTCATTTCTACCAACTTTTGGTCCCTCATTTACAACTGTTTGACTATATTCAGGAGTATTAATTTTCTTTCCTCCATCAACACTATTGATTGCCTCTAAAGCTGCTCCTGTAATTTTAGCAGTTTCTTGTCTTTGTGCATTTCCGTTTTGTTTTCTGATATTCATAAGAATCTTAACGACATCTAATTTAATGTTTGCAATCATTTCATCAAACATATCCATACCTTCCATTCTGTATTTTACAACAGGATCTTGTTGACCATAAGCTCTTAATCCAATACCATTTTTTAATTCATCCATACTATCAATATGATTCATCCATTTTTCATCAACAACCTTAAGCATTACAACTCTTTCAAGTTCTCTCATTTTTTCAGAAGTAATTTCGTCTTCTTTAGCTTGATATTTTTCAGTTGCTTGTTTTTCTAATTCCTCTATAATTGCATTTGAATCGTCTTTATGTTCTTTAATATAGTCTAACATATCTAACCCATATACGTTTGTTATTTCTGTATTTAAAGACTCTACGTTTACAGATTTTCCATCTTCTCCCTCAATAAACATTGAAACTGTTTCTTCTGCAATAGAATTTATCATATTTAATATGTTATTATGAATATCTTCTCCATCTAAAACTTCTCTTCTTTGTTTATATATGATTTCTCTTTGTGCATTCATAACATCATCATATTTTAATACATTTTTACGAATACTAAAGTTTCTACCTTCAACTTTCTTTTGAGCGTTTTCAACAGCTTTTGAAATCATTCTAGAAGCTATTGGCATGTTTTCGTCTGCTCCTAAAGTATTGTAAACTCTTGTTATAGCATCTCCACCAAAGATTTTCATTAAATCATCATCTAATCCTATATAGAATCTTGATTCTCCGACATCACCTTGACGTCCAGAACGACCTCTTAATTGGTTATCGATTCTTCTTGATTCATGTCTTTCTGTACCAATTATTTTTAGTCCACCGGCATCAATAACTTTTTGTTTTTCTTCTTTTATTTGTTCATCGTATTTTGCAACTAATTTATTAAATTCTTCTCTTGCTCTTAATATATCTTGATCATCTGTTTCATAATATGTGTTTGATTCTTCTATTAAGTTTGCTGGTACTCTATTTTTTCTCATTTCTTCTTTTGCTAGATATTCACTATTTCCGCCTAACATAATATCAGTACCACGTCCTGCCATGTTTGTTGCTATTGTAACTGCACCAAATTTACCAGCTTGTGCAACTATCATAGCTTCTTTTTCATGTGATTTCGCGTTTAACACTTCATGTGGTATACGTGCTTCATTTAATAATTTACTCAATTTTTCTGATTTTTCAATTGATACTGTACCAATTAGAACTGGTTGTCCTTTTTCATGGCTTTCTTTTACGCTTTCAACAACTGCTCTGAATTTCGCTTTTTCATTTTTGTAAATTACATCATTTTCGTCTTTTCTTATCATAGGTTTGTTTGTTGGTATTTCTACGACATCTAAGTTGTAAATTTCTTCAAATTCTGATTCTTCTGTCATAGCTGTACCTGTCATACCTGATAATTTATCATACATTCTAAAGTAATTTTGGAATGTAATTGTAGCTAATGTTTTAGATTCATCTGCTATTTTTACTTTTTCTTTTGCTTCAATTGCTTGATGTAGTCCATTATTATATCTTCTTCCATACATAATACGTCCTGTAAATTCATCAACAATTAAAACTTCTCCATCTTTTACAATGTAGTCTATATCTTTTTTCATTACTCCATGTGCTCTTAATGCTTGGTTTACATGGTGTACTAATGTAGAGTTTTCTAAATCATTGAAGTTTTCTAATCCGAAAAATTCTTCAGCTTTTTTTATACCTTTTTGTGTTAATGATGCTGATTTTGCTTTTAAGTCTACTATATAATCATATTTTTCATTATCTTCTGCTTGTTCAAAGTCTTTTACATCTTCTTCAACTATAACTTTTGCCTCTAGTTTTCTTACGAAATCATTTGCTTTTTTGTATAAATCTGAGGATTCATTTGCTCTACCTGAAATGATAAGTGGTGTTCTTGCTTCATCTATTAAAATACTATCGATTTCATCGACGATTGCATAGTGTAATCCTCTTTGAACTAATTGATTTTTATAAATTACCATGTTATCTCTTAAGTAATCAAATCCAAATTCGTTATTTGTACCATATGTAATGTCTGCTGCATATGCTTTTTGTTTTGCTTGCGGATCCATTCCTGCAATTACTAGTCCTACTGAAAGTCCTAAGAATTTATATAATTTTCCCATCCATTCACTATCTCTTTTTGCTAAGTAGTCATTTACTGTAATTACGTGAACTCCTTTTCCTTCTAATGCATTTAAGTATACTGGTAATGTTGCAACTAATGTTTTTCCTTCACCAGTTTTCATTTCTGCAATTCTTCCTTGGTGTAATATGATTCCACCTATTAATTGCACATCAAAGTGTCTCATTCCTAAAGCTCTTTTTGATGCTTCTCTAACAACTGCAAATGCCTCTGGTAATATATCGTCTAAAGTTTTTCCTTCTGCTAATTGTTTTTTGAAATATTCTGTTTTTCCTTTTAATTCATGGTCTGTTAGTTTTTCCATTTCTGGTTCTAAACTGTTGATTTTTTCTACTATTGGCATTACCCTTTTTACTTCTTTTTCACTGTATGTTTTGAATAGTTTCATAATGGTACATTCCTCCTAAGTTTATTATATTTTTACTTTGTAACTATATCACTAAAATATATTTTTATCAAGTATTTTGTGATATATTTTTTGGTTTATAAATATATTTTTTATATTTATAAATCTTATATAAAATATATTATAATTCCTCCTATTATAGCTATAATAAAGCCTAATATTTTTAATCCTGATGAACCTTCATTTTGGTCACCAAAACTGAAGAATTTTTTTGTTAAAATTCTGGCATCGTATATTAGAATTACACCTGATAAAATCATTATAAGTGCAAGTATTTTTAAAATTATATTAATCATATTATCTACATCCTTTTTTGTTTTGTAATCATATATTAATATTTTTCTATAAAAAAGTCAAGAGGAAACGAAGTACACTTCATTTCCTCTTGACAGTTAATCAACAAGCTTATCGATTCTATCGATAACTTTTTTTGCAATTTTTT
>CAYQBQ010000106.1:0-3795 GCA_964415805.1 uncultured Clostridium sp. | reverse complement strand
AACTATTTTAAATGCAGCATACACATTAGAACAAGAAATTAAATTTAGAGAAAATCATAAACCAGAATTTAAAAAATGAGACAAGTGGGACAGACAAAAAATGTCTCATAAAAATTGTTGAAAAGTGTCGAATTTAAATAAAAACAAAAAATGACAAAATATGACACAAATAATGAGACATTTTTGGACTGTCCCAAGTGTCTCAAAAGGAGGAAAAATAGATGTCAAGAAGTGATTATGAAGTTGTAATAGGACTAGAAGTTCATGCAGAGCTTTCAACAAAAACAAAAATATTCTGTTCTTGTCCAACAGAATTTGGTGCAGCACCTAACACACATGTATGTCCAATTTGTATGGCAATGCCTGGAACACTACCAGTATTAAACGAAAAAGTTGTTGAATATGCAGTAAAAGCAGGGTTGGCTACAAATTGTGAAATATCAAGAGATAGCAAAAATGATAGAAAAAATTACTATTATCCAGATTTACCAAAATCTTATCAAATATCTCAATTTGATAAACCGCTATGTGAACACGGATATATTGAAATTGAAACTTCAGAGGGTAAAAAGAAAATTAGATTATTGAGAATTCATATAGAAGAAGATGCTGGAAAACTAAACCATGACGATTTTGGAGGGGGAAGTTTAGTTGATTTAAACAGAGCAGGAGTTCCTTTGATAGAAATGGTTTCTGAGCCGGATTTAAGAAGTGCAGAAGAGGTTGAGGCATATTTAAGAAAATTAAAATCAATACTAGAATATATTGAAGTTTCAGACTGTAAGATGCAAGAGGGGTCTTTAAGAGCAGATGTCAA
Source organism: uncultured Clostridium sp. (assembly GCA_964415805.1). GTDB lineage: Bacteria > Bacillota > Clostridia > TANB77 > CAG-508 > CAG-269. The sequence goes on along the minus strand of CAYQBQ010000106.1, from coordinate 2,978 downwards.
TGTATCTGTTCATAAACCTGGAACACCTTTTGGAACACGTACAGAAATGAAAAATATGAATTCATTTAGAAGTATTACAAGAGCTATTGAATATGAAATAGATAGACAAATTGATTTATTAGAAGATGGTGGAAAAGTAGAACAGGAAACTTTGAGATGGGATGATGTATCTGGAAAAACATTTTCTATGAGAGACAAAGAAGATGCTCAAGATTATAGATATTTTCCAGACCCAGACCTAGTTGCAATAAAACTTTCAGATGAATACATTGAAAATATAAAAAACACTTTACCAGAATTACCAGAGAGTAGAAAAGAAAGATATTTAAAAGAATATGAATTATCTGAAAAAGATGCAAATATTATTACAGCATCAAAATATTTATCAGATTTATTTGAAAGTGCAGTGAAGGTATGTAATAATCCAAAAGCGGTTAATAACTGGATAATATCAGATATATCAAGAATTTTAAATGAAACAGAAACAGAACCAATTGCTATACCATTTGATGGAAATCAATTAGGAAAATTAGTTATCTTAATTGATAAAGGTACAATTAGTTCAAGTATAGGTAAAAAAGTATTAACAGAATTATTTGAAAATCCAAGAGATCCAGAAGATATTATAAAAGAAAAAGGGTGGATTCAAATTTCTGATGAAGGTGCGATTAAAGAAGTTGTTTCTAAAATATTGGAAGCAAATCCACAATCAGTTGCAGATTTTAAAGCGGGAAAGGATAGAGCTTTAGGATTTTTGGTTGGTCAAGCTATGAAAGAAACTAAAGGTAAGGCTAATCCAAAAATGTTAAACGAAATGTTTTTAGCTGAATTAAATAAATAAAAGCCCGGTGAACCAATGGGAAGGCTTTGAACCAATGGGGACGTTGTTAAATTGGTTGAAAATAAAATATTATATATTGTTAAATAGTATTTTAATTTTTCAACCAATTTAACAACGTCCCCATTGGTTCATTAGTTCAACGTCCTCATTGATTCACTGGGTTTTTATATCATTTGTTTTTTTATTCCATCAACAACAAAACCACAAATAACAAATTCTATCCCAAAAATTAAACTTAATCTAAATAAGATAAAACCTATAGTAAAAAGAATAGGAATTGTAAAAGAAAAATTATATGTAAGAAGGATTGCAAGAGAAATAAGGCAAATCATAAGGCAAAATTTTAATCCATAACTCATAATCATTTTAGTTAATTTATCCAAGTTTTTAAAAGTATAAAAAATATTTTTAAACATAATTATCACCTATATAAATGATATCATCTATAAATATAAACAGCAATGGTAATTTGTACCATTAGTTATTTTAGTTTTGCAGATAGTTTATATGATATGAGTGAAGAAAATATATAATTCTTTTTTGAAATATGAAAAACAAAAAAGAATTTCTGTATAATAGAAATTCTTTTTTAAAACAAAAACTATGCATAATTTTCATTTTTTAGCCTAAGCTATAGCTGCATTTAATTTTTTTGATAAACTTGATTTTTTTCTAGCTGCTGTATTTTTAACAATAACACCTTTTGTGCAAGCTTGATCGATTTTTTTTGTAGCTTCTGAAAATAAAGTTTTAGCTTCTTCAATATTTCCAGTTTCAATAGCTTGTTCAAATTTTTTAACAGCTGTTTTGTATGCAGATTTTATCATATTATTTCTTAAAGTTTTCTTTTCAATTACTTTAACTCTTTTTTTTGCTGATTTAATATTTGGCATGTTTGCACCTCCTCTTAGTCTTTATTGTATAATAACATTGACTATTTTAACATATATTTCTTATTTTGGCAAGAGATTTACAGAAAATTATTAAAATATTCCAAAATCTGTTGACATACGGATAAAAGCATTGTATAATATATAAGCATGAATTGAGCGATGAAGCTGAATGTGGCTACATCCTTACGGAAGTAATGATGGAGGGAACTTCAGTGGAGTATGTCATGGCAAAGACCAGGCGGTAAGTTTAAATAAATTAGCACTTATCCCAGAATTATCATGCATATTTTGGGTTTAAATAAAGGGTGATCACAAAACACCAGAGTGCGTTTTAACTTGCCAAGGTAATTTGGATAGCAAACTAAGCTATCAACGGGGAAACCCAAAAATAAAATTTATATAAGGAGGGAAAATTACAATGGCAAAAACAACAGTTGTAACAAGTGAAAAAATTAGAATAAGATTAAAAGCTTATGACCATGTAGTTTTAGATCAGTCTGCTGAGAAGATAGTAGAAACAGCTAAAAAAACAGGAGCAAAAGTTTCAGGTCCTATTCCATTACCAACACAAAAAGAAGTAGTAACAATCTTACGTTCTCCACACAAATATAAAGATTCAAGAGAACAATTTGAAATGAGAACACATAAAAGAGTTATTGATATTCTTTATCCAACACAAAAAACAGTTGATACTCTAATGAAATTAGAATTACCAGCAGGTGTTGATATAGAAATCAAATTATAATTAATTATTACATTAATTAAACAAACATCAAACCAAGCTGATTCGGTACAAAAGTACTAATATAAAAATCAGCCAATAGTTAGGAGGAAATTTAAAATGAAAAAAGGAATAATCGGAAGAAAAGTTGGAATGACACAAATCTTTGATGAAAAAGGAAATGTAATTCCAGTAACAGTTATAGAAGCTGGACCATGTGTAGTAGCACAAGTAAAAACAGTAGAAACTGATGGATATGATGCTTTACAATTAGGATTCGGTGAAGTGAAAGATAAACATATAAACAAACCAGAAAAAGGACATTTTGCAAAAGCTGGTCTTGAAGCTAAAAAACACTTAAGAGAATTTAGATTAGAATCAGTTGAAGGTGTTAAAGTTGGAGACGAAGTTAAAGCAGATGTATTCGAAGCTGGAGAAAAAGTAGATGTTCAAGGAATATCTAAAGGAAAAGGATTCCAAGGTGTTATCAAAAGACATGGACAACACAGAGGACCAATGGGAC
>CAYQBQ010000105.1:0-3876 GCA_964415805.1 uncultured Clostridium sp. | reverse complement strand
GGTCGAAGATCTGTCCGGCCTTCTCCGCTTCCTTGTATGCGTCTCTGGCCGCGAAAGCTTCGTCCTCCGTGGAGCCGTAGAACCATTCTCCCTTATACCGGCAGGCATACCGCCCATCTGGGCGGCGCTTCAGGTGCTGTTTCTTCGGGCGTGGCATGGGATCACCTCCTTATGCGGTGTGGTCAGTCGCGGTAGATTCGAAAGAGGTGCCTTTTTCCTGATTTTCGCTGGCGCTGTTCTCAAGGATTAACAAGGCGGATTTTCGACAGTCGGGAGAAGCTTTTCGATACGCAGAGAGGATACGAGATTCGTCTGAAGTAAGAATCTCAGGATCATTAAGGAAAAGCAAAGGATCCAGTTCTAAAATTGACGATATAGCAGAAATCTTGTCGCGCTTCATTTTCCGAATGTCTCCGCTTTCCCATCGTGAAACCGTGGCCTTGGAAACACCAACAGCGCGGGCGACATCGTCAAGGGTCATATTCAATTCCTTGCGCTTCTTTGAAATAACATCCCCTATTCTCATCAAGGTCACCTCCTGAGTAAGGAAGATGATAGCATAAGTTGCGCAAAAATGCAAAATATTTTGCAAAAATGCTTGACAACATAAAATTGCGAGTGTATTTTAGATATGGTTGTTGCGTAAACACGAAACTTCTGGAGGTGAAATAGAGTGAAAGAGTATCTTTTGAGGCAAAGGATCAGAGAGGCAGGGATGAATATTGGAGAGTTCTGCGAGGCGGCCGGATTTGTAAGGGCTACATTCGACAGAAAAATCACAGGTAAGAATGAATTCGACAGAGAAGAGATCTGCCGGATCAGAGACACCCTGCAGCTTTCTGACGAAGACATCCGCGATATTTTTTTTGACAAAGAAGTTGCGTAAACATGCAACGTTAAAGAGAGGGGAAGAAAGATGAGCATCGATCAGAGGACACTGGATCTTCAGCAGATCGCAATCGACATCGAAAAGATGGTCAACCGGCACATCGTGGATCCGATCACGATCGTCTATGTGCAGATGACGAAGAAGGTCAGGGAAGAGGACAAGCAGCTGCAGCGGTTCCGGGTGACGGAAGGGGACGAATACTTCATGATCAGCCGGGGAGAAACGCTGCTGTATGTGGTCAACGTCACGGCGGACAGCTACATCACAGCGGCGCACGAACTGATGGCGCAGCTCGCGAGAAAGTTCTGAGAAAGGAGGAGAGACCATGAGCCTGAAAAACGGAGTCTGGCATGACGCGGAGCTGGATCCGCCCAGGGCGGATTATCACGGGAAGCCGCTGCTGGCCGTGCGGGAGATCGGGAAGGGGAGCGAAGGATACCGGAAGTATGACATCGTGACCTTCTACGCAGATCTCCTGCATGCGCCCAGCTGCATCTGGGACGGGAAGTACAGCAAGAGCGGCGTGATCTACTGGATGCCGCTGCCGGAGATCCCGAAGGACTGAGAAGGAGGCGCAGCATGGACAGGCTTTACAGCGTGGAGGAGATCATGGATCGGTATCGCTGCGGAGTACGCACGGCCCGAAAGTACATGGGCGAGATGGGCGCGATCAAGACGAAGCCGATGCTGGTGACCGAGACAGCCATCCTGAAATGGGAAGAGAAGAAGCAGGAGAGGGCGGAGGATCAGCAGCCGGAGCCCCGGCGGAGGAAGCCGAAGAGCACGATGTCCATCGTGCCGGTGCCGCCGAAGCCGGGACAGTATATCAGCCGGGTGAGACCAAAGAACATAAAAAGCGCCCTCTGATGCTGGAACATCAGAGGGCATGCACCAAACTGGGCAGAGAAAGGTACAGGAGGATTATAGCATGAGAACCCGCAAAACAAAACCCCCGCGTGAAACGATGATCGAACGCCTGGGAGGAAAGGCGAATGTGATTGCGATGTTCGTTTTTTTCATCATCTCCATGACGGTCGGCATGATCCTGATCGACAGCGAAGCCAGGAAGGCGGAGGAAAGCCAGTATCTCGACAGCTGGGAGATCACCCAGAACAGGAACATCGAATGGACATGGGCCGGGAAGGAAGCGCGGAAATGAAAGATGCGGCATATGGGATCCGGAAGAAATATGAAAGCGTGATGTACTGGCTGAAGGAGATTGTAGAGAACAGGAGAGACAGAACGATCACGTGGACGATTGAGAAAAAGAGCGCGATGCGCTTTCAGACGGAGCGGGAGGCAAACGACTACGCAGCGAGAGAACGGATCTGCGGAGGATGTCCGGCGCTGATCGGCGAGGAGGATCAGGAGAATGAATAAGCCGAAAGCTCAATACATCCTCAAGAAAGACAGCAGATATCTGATGTGCAGGCGGGAGACCTTCACGGGGAGCAGGATCTGGGAGCCGGTTTTCTCCATCTACAGATATGACGCGGCAAGACTGGACTCCTTGCAGATTGCGCAGGCCGTAGCGATGCGACTGGGCAGCCCGGGAGAGAATTGGGAAATCAGCCGGTTTGACTGGATGACAGGAAACGAGGAGGCAATGGCATGGATGATGTAAGGCCGACGATCGTTTACATAGCAGGGAAAATGACCGGGCTGGAGGATCTGGGCCGGGAGAAATTCGCGAAGATGGAGGAGATACTCAGAAAGAAAGGACTGATTGTGCTTAATCCGACATGTCTGCCGGATGGCATGCCGGCAGAGAAATATCTGCCGATTTGCATGGCCATGATTGATCAGTGCGACACCGTAGTGATGCTGGATAACTGGCAGGATAGCAAAGGGGCAAAGATTGAGCGGGAATACGCGAAGTACAACGGAAAGCGGATCGTATATCCGACCGGAAAGGGGAAGAGCACGAAATGAAAATCACGCGGAAGGAACGGCTGGAACGGGCGCTGATATATCTGGAGGAAGACAGAGAACGGGAGATCCGGGCTCTGAAGGATCTTGAGAACAATCACCTGAAGGAGATCATCATCCTGAGAAACAAGAAGCAGCTCTATCTTGCGGAGGTGGATCAGATGATCCGGAACGCCAGGAACGAGCTGATGGAGCTGGGGAGGTGCGCGGGGTGAAATGCTGCACAAGGTATGAATCTCTCAGCTTTGCGATAGATCTGATTGAGAGCATCAGACGGGCCCTGGGCGAAAACGGGAACGACAGCAAAAGAACAGGCGAGCATATCCAGAACCTGCAGGAGCTTGCCAGGGATGTCCGGTACGGCGGGAAATGGGAGGATCTTGGAGAAGCGGAAGAGATCGCCGGGGCGCTGGATTGCTGCGGGGAAGGGCTCAACTGTGCTATCTGCCCGCGGAGGCGTGAAATGGAAACCAGCGGAGGCTGCCCCGGCAACCTCAAACGGGATGCGGCAGCCATGATCCGGGCGATGGCAAAGAAGATTAGAGAGGCGGAGACAGGGACAAATGACATATGAGGATTTCCTGAAGAAAAAGAAGATCACGATAGAGCCAAGCGGATTTGACTGTACGGAAAGGAATCCGGCTCTTTTCGGTTGGCAGAATGACGTGGTTCGCTGGGCGCTTCGGAAGGGAAAATGCGCTATCTTCAGCGACTGCGGAACGGGAAAAACACGCCTGCTGCTGCAGTGGGCGCAGAAAGTACATGAGCATGAGGGGAGGGCAATCCTTATCCTTTGCCCGCTGGCCGTTGCACAACAGACGAGGAGAGAGGGAGAAAAATGCGGGATCAGCGTGAAGGTGGTCAGGGATCAGAGCGAATGCGAGAACGGGCTGAACGTGACGAACTATGAGATGCTGCAGCATTTTGATGCCGGATTCTTCTGCGGGGTTGTGCTGGATGAAAGCTCCATCATTAAGCATAAGGATGGAAAGACCAGGCAGATGATTCAGGACATGTTCGAAGAGACCAAATATAAACTCTGCTGCACAGCTACTCCG
>CAYQBQ010000104.1:0-3877 GCA_964415805.1 uncultured Clostridium sp. | reverse complement strand
TGTATTTTGGATATCTGACAAAAGATTGTTTTCAGCTTCTATCTTATTTTCCCCACTGATAAGTTCATATTCCACAGGAAATGATACTGAGATAATTGTTTTCCCATTACGACACCAATTAGCTGTATAGTGATGATTATCGTTGCTATAAGAGAAATCATCCGTCGTACGGAGTTTTTCGATATCAGCCATAGAACCATACTGAAAGCGGAATTCATCATCACGTATCATATTGGAAGCGGACTTCACTATTGGAGGAAATCTTAATTGGAGGAAATAACGTTCCAAGAAATCAAAAATAGGAGAATTGCCCATCACACGCAACTGCTCTGTAAACAGACGGATACCAATATGGTCAATGACTTGCTCTTTGGTATGAACTGTCAATTGCAAGCCCTGCATCATCGGATAATTATAGCCTTCTTGCAATGCCTTCGTATCTAATGACAACACATTTGCCAATCTTTGCAGTTCTGATGTACGGAACTGAGGTTGTGCTGTCATTGGTAATACAGACATTATAAATATTATTGTATAGAGGCTTATTCGCTTCATATTCTTACCTTTGTTCTCTTAAAATATTACCTGCTGTTGCGCTGCCATTCCTTGCTGATTGTTCCAATGCAGTATACACTTTACGTAAAGCATCCCTTGCTTCCGAAGAACCGTTTTGTGCCGCTAACTTCAGATATTTGATACCTTTCACCACATTAACGCTGTCGTGCTTATTAACCCAACGTTTTCCCAACTGATATTGAGCATCCACATCACCACTCATGGCTAATTTCTCTAATTCGTAGTTACTTAGACTATTAATATTAGTCTTGACTGGTTGAACTTCTTTCCCCTGTTTTGGCTCTTTTGTAGATTTATTGTCAACTTTCTTTTCTTCAAAAGGTGCATGTTTAACTGATGCTACGGAATCCCGCTCAACGCTTTCTGTAGGGATTGTATTCTGCTGGCGATTCCAAAAATACCATCCAAAACATCCCATAAAAAAAGCCATCAGCACTAAAGCAAAAATACCCCAATGACTCTTCGATTCAGAAGGCAGAATAATGTTTGAGGACAATTCTGACTTTTTCATTGCAGAAGATGAATCTTTGCCAAAAGTGCTTACCTTATCATCTATCTGTAACTCATCACCTACAGAAAGGACTACTTCATCGTCCTTTTGAAGAAACTGACCATTGACTTTTACCACATGATCGGAAGTCAGAGCACGGATTATTGTTTTAGTACTACCATCCGCCAATTGCACCATTTTAATTTCTACAAACTGGTCATACTGAGGCACGTCATGGAAGGTTACTGCCAGATGTTTTTTACAGTTAGGACAAGCAATCTTCTTGACGGCTTCATTCTTGGAATTCCTCACATCAAGAATAATTCCACACGAAGGGCATTTGATACGCAACTCTTCCATAACTACCGTTTATCTAAGCATCAAAAGTATCTACAGGAGCATCATCTACAGTTGCTTCATCATTGGTAAATGACAAAGCCTCACCAGTATGGAGGTCAATAACTTCACCTTCATCCATCTGCCGGTTGTTGTTCAAATCACTCATTGCAACATCTGCCGTACCATCCTGATCGATGTCTATAACAGCAACTCGCTGACCATTAACATCCAACTCCTGCACTGTTATATTCTGTCCATTATCCAGTTGAACCTCTCCAAAACCGACTACACGGACATCATCGTCATCACTCTGTACAGACTGGTCTGTGGCTGTTGTCAGTTCTGCTTCTTGTACTGTTGTCACATCAACATCTGCATTCTCTGTCTCTACATCTTGTGTTTCAACATTCTCAATAGATGCAATCTGTTCAGTATCTATGTCTTCTGGAGTTACTTCTGGTGTTATCTGCTCTGCAAACTCATCTTTTTGTTCTTCTGACATTGCCTGCCATTCATCAGCAGTATAGGTGTTATAGATATTACCATGCCAACGAAAGACTCCACCAGGTCCCATCTCCGCACGAGCAGCATTGAAAGCATCACGAAAACTGAGTTCATCAAGAGTCTTTGACTCAGCAATAAGTTTCTCTTCATCCACACTCGTTGCTAAGTTAACATCCTGAGCATAATGCATAGTACCTGCTCCCATTAAAATGCCTGTAAAACCACTGATCGTTACTGGCTTCCATGTTTTGTTGTTCGTTTTCATAATCGTTCCTGTTAAATGTTTCTGAGTACAAATGTAGACCTTTATTTTATACCTGCAATAGAATAAAATCCATATTCCATGAAATGGTGGGATTAATGTATGAACTTTGCTTTGCAATAGGGACAATGATTGTTTTGAGACAATATCTCATAAGACTGGTTCCCTAAAAAATGCCCACAATGAGGGCATATATATTCTCGCTGGAATTGACGATTTAGTTGCTGGCGCTTTTGAGGTATCTTTGAAGAATCCAAGTAAGCTTTAATGAAGAAAATCAGAGATATGGTAATTGCTACCCCATAAAGCAAGAGATACCAGACACTACGACCTCCTGTAGCAATACTAAGTGCTATAGCCGCCATGGTAATAAGCCCTGTTGCAGAACGGAGTGTATTAAATTTACGCTCTTTAATCTGTAATGATATGTTCTGACTCTCAAAGTCATTCCATACGCTTTCAAGCGGACGGATATCTGAAACCGGGGGAATAAATTCATCAAGAGCACGCCAGTCAAAAATATAGAAATCTGTTCCAAATGCCAACTGGTCTTCATAGCTAATTGTTTTTTTCTCGACAGCTAATCCATTTACATAGCAATAGGAGTTGATATCTATATTATTAATTTGAATGTGACTACCGGTTACTATCAACTTACAATGTTCTGGACGAACAGACTTAGGAATCCGATCTGTACCATACAACACCGATTTATTACCAGATGTCAATCGAAGTTTTGATGTTTCTATATCTCGTCCAATTACTATCTCCATAGCGCATTCTTTATATATGATTCTGTAACATCAAGTCTTTTACTTTACGTAATGCTTCTTTGGATATTGAAATTTGAAAAGCAAAATGGTCATAATCAGAAAGTATCAATTGCTGTTTCAATACATTAATTTGGTAGATATAACGCATGTTTACAATAAAACGCTTACCTATCCGCATAAAGGTATTGTCTTCTGGTGCCAATTGTTGTGCAAGGGTTTTCTCCATCTCCCCTAAATTCATGCAGATGGCAGCACGCAACTTGTTTACCATTACGACATCTGTATAATTTCCATCTGCCTCGAAATAGACAATCTTGGCAACATCTATTCGATTCAGTTCATCACGGGTATTAAAATACAGTTCTGTCATTGATTCTGACATTTCCTGCTGAACACACCACTATTCAACTTTTGGTTTGTAGTTATAGGTCATCAAGAATATAGAAAAAAGGCGTAGGTGTAAGTTTCTCTGTCCATCCTGGCATAACAGGCTCTCGCATTGCCCAACTCACACAGGATAAACAACGCTCATCAGCCCACGCCAGTACGGACTATATAATTATTATATATAGAGACGCACTACGCAGACGTTCCGTTGTCATCTGTTTGTTGTGAGTTTTACGGATTTGCGAGATTCGTTATGCACAACGACAGACGTTCGAAAACGTCTTCCTCGTATATTAAGACCGCCCGCTTTACCCCTTTAGGCTAACAAGCGATACGCAAAGATAGAAAAATTTTTGCAAATAGCAAAAAAAATATTAGGAAAATTTGAAAAAATACCTCCACAAGACTTGTGAAAATAAAACGGAGAAGTTTACCTGCAAATTGGTCACAAGAAAACAATTTCTGTGACTTTTCTCCGAGGTGAAGGTTTCAAGTCCCGTACCACCAACCATCAAATGATGCCGGCGGCATGGAGGAGGGTGATGA